>NZ_UGGU01000001.1 GCF_900450765.1 Fusobacterium necrogenes
TGAATCTTCAAGCCATGAACAAACGAATTAAAAGTTTAGAAGAAAAATTAAGAAAAAATAAAATCAAAAAATCAAGCTTTAGTCAAGCAGAAAGAAAAAAAAGAGCTAGAAATTTGATAATACTAGGAGCTAATTTTGAAATACTGGGATACGAAAAAGAAGAAAATACTGTTATATTAGGTTTTTTAAAAGAAAATATAAATAAAATCAAGCAAAATAGAGAACTGTATAAAGAAATAGGACAATCCATTTTAGATGAGAGAGCTAAAACTAGACTTGAAAACAAATTAGAACATACTTCTCCAGAAACAAGACAAGTCAATTCTGATGAAATAAAAGAACTTTTAATACTATCTAAAAAATATAATATATCAGAATATATAAAAAAAGAGTTTAATAAAACTCTCTGGGAAAAACTTACTTATAAAGAATTTATTTTAATTAAAAAAAATTTTACTGGAATATAAAAAAGCTAGATAATCTAGCTTTTTTTAATATGTTATCATCAAAATTTTTTTTCTCAAATTTAAAGTTAGTCTAACTTCACGCCCCTGTAAATTTTTTAATTTTTGTCCTATGAAAAAAATAAAACTATATCTATCTTTAATAATCTTTCTTTTTTCAAAAATATAATCATCATTTTCTTCGTGTTGTAATATTATTTTATTTGTTAAATAAGTACAATATATTTCGTTATTCTCATTTAAATTAAATCCTATAGCTATATCTTTTGGTATAATTATATAAATTCTTTCACTCTTTACCTGTACTAAAACCTTTTTTGATAGCTCTTGATTATAGTAATATTCTTCTATTTCTTTATGATCTTTAGTAAAAACTGGATTTTCTAACAATCTTTTTATTAAATCATAATTTATAAATAATTCGTTTGATTCTATTTTTCTTAAAGTTGGAGCAGATATTCCTAAAAAATTAGCTAAATCATTGATAGTAATTTTATTTATTTTACGAGTAATTCTAATTTTATCTCCTATTTTCATTTTTCTAGCCCTAAATCCTTTAAATTATTTTGAACTTTCTTTTTCCAAGAATCATTAGCTAATTCTTCCCCAATACTTAATTCTTTATGAAAATATTGTAATGTGGAATATTTTAACAAAATACTATTTTTAGGAATCTCTGGATTTTTTAATGCTTTTTTATATTTTTTTATATATGTTTCTAATTTCTTAGACAAAAAATCTTCTTTCCCTAGTAATAATTTATATTCGTCATCATTTATATATACTTTTGTTGTTGTATCTACAAATTTGACAAAGTCATTAATTATAACAGCTTTTGTTAGATCTAAACCCTTTGTTTTTTCTTTATTTGTAAAAATTGCATTTTCGTGCTGAATATTACTTCTCAAAGGAACAGCAAAAATCATACCAAGACATTTAACTAATGTAGTACAAGCATATGGTCTATTCTCTTTTTTCTCCATTTCTGAACATTCTTTGTATTCATCAAAAAATTCTTTTTTTAAAAAATTAAATTTCATAAAATACCTGCCTTAATTTTATTGATAATTTAATTATAACATATATTTTTATTTTTAAATATGAAAAAAGCTCTCTGAATGAGAGCTTTTCAATCTTCTATTGAATATTTCTTTTGATTATCCTGTTCGCTATTCTACGAACATATCTTCTCAATGAGCTTTCTTTTGATTATCCTGTTCGTGGCTCTACGAACATATCTTCTTATAAGAATTATAGCATATTTTTAATATAAAATCAACAATATATTGCGGGAGTACCCGCACCCCGCTTGATCTTGGAAAAATATAAAATATAAAATTTTCTCTTTTTCCAAGCTCTCATATTTTAATTATTCTTCATTGATTTTTTTATATTAAAAAGTGTTGTTTTTCCTATTCCAGTAGCTTTAATACAATCTTTTGTCTTAATATTACCTGCGATCCAAGCGTCTATATATCTTTTCTGCTCTGCTGTCAAATTCTCTTGTTTATTTGGTCTACCTATTACTTTATTTTTCTTAACTGATATTTTTCTTCCCTTCTCGTCTACTGGTAAAGCGTCATAAGCTCCTGCTTGTCTTTCTTTTTTTACTTCAACTTCCTTTTCAGCAAAATATGCTAATAAATTCAAAGCTGTAGGTTGCAATATTTCTTTAACGAACTCATTTTCATTATTAGTATTTAATAGCGGCATATTTAAGATTTCTATGTAAACCCCTTTTGCTTCTAATAATCTAAAGGTATTCAATATATCTTTTTTATTACGCCCCAGTCTGTCTAATTCAGTTACTATAAGAATATCTCCTACTATTAAATCGGCTAAAAGTTCCTTCCATTTAGGCCTTTCTAGTGTTCTTCCTGTAATCTTATCAATATAAATATTTTCTTCACTTACTCCTGCTTCTCTTAGTAGTTTTAATTGTCGATCTAATACTTGCTCTTTGGTTGACACTCTAGCATATCCTAATTTTCTACTTTTCATTATTCCTTCCCTAAAGTTAAAGCTTTTCTATCATTTGAAAGTTTTTTTTCCCAAGAACTCATATCTTTATTATTTTCTAAAGAATTTTCTCTCTCTTTCAAAAGTTTTTCAAAAGGATTTTCTTTTTCTTTTATACTATTTTCTTTTTCTCTTTCTATTATAGCTATTTCTTCTTTTGGTGCTTTACGTTCATTCATATATTCTAATACTTTATCATAACCTTTTAAAATTTGTTTTTTCTCATCTTCGGATAAAGTTCTTTGAAATTCTTTAGAGATTAATGTTCCTGGATCAATATTAGGTGTTTCTTTCATTGAGTATAAACATTCATTTTCTCTATTATAAATTCTAATATTAGAAAATACTTTTGCATTGTATAATTTACTTAAATTATTAGCTATATTATCAACCACAATTTGATGATCCTTTTTTAGTGTTGCTCTTGGTTGAAGTCCTAATTTTATCATTTCTTCATATCTATTTAAAGTACCCAAATAAGAAACTTCTGGCCTTACTTGAATTACAGCCATTTCAACTTGATAACCTTTTTTAGAAAGTTCTTGTTGTGTTTTTAATGGTGTTTCTGATGTTCTTAGTGTTCCTTCTATAATTAAATTATATCCTTCATCACTTAATTTATTAATTAAAGCTTCTGTCATTTTCCCTGCAAAAGTTTTAGTATATTCTACTGCTTCTTTTCCATACATTTTTTGTAATTCTATAAAATGAGGGTGTTTTTTTCTAAAATCATCTCCATTTATAACAATTAAATTCTTATTTTCTTTTTCTAGTAAAGCTGTCAGTCCACTTTTACCTGCTCCTGGTTGTCCTCCAAGAAGAAAAGCCTTTTTTTCTTCTGTAATTTCAATATTTTCTGTAAGTCTAACTTTTATTTCTTCAAATGCTTTTTTAAATTCACTTTCAGTAAAATTATCAATCATAATTTAACTCCTAATTTAATTTTTTTAAAACTTCTAAAGCTAGATCTAATTTAATATTAGCTTCATTTAATTTTTCTATAGTTTCATATTCTGGTTTAAAGATATTACGATATATTTCTGAAATAATTTTTTCTAATACTCTAACAGGGTTTAAAGATTCATAACTAATATTATTCTCATCTAAATATTTATCATAGTCTGCTAATATTTCTGCACTTTTTTCTCTTAATATTTCCCTTCTTAAATTAATTTCATATAAACTTGCCATAGTATCAACTCCTTAAAATTATAATAAATTATTTCTTATAATTATTATATCACAATAGTTCAAAAAAGTATATAAAATTTTAAAGTTATTTTTGAACTGTTTTTTTAAAAAATTTTATAGAAAAATATATAAATTTCTAGTAGTTCAAAAAGTATACTTTTTTGAACTACTGTTTAAAAAAGAAAAAAGGTAGCATGTAGCTACCTTTTTATATTTGCTTATTTGTTGGGATTCTATACCCTTGATTATTTAGATAGAGTTTCTCTCTCTTTTCTTGAATAGATTATACCATGAATATAAAATAAATTCAATTATAAGCAGTTATTTTATAAATTTTTTATTCTATTTAACATAGTTTCTAATTTAGAATGCATTCTATAATCACTAAATCCATTTAACAAATTTATTAATTTTATCTTTATTTTATTAAACTCTATAGGATCATCAATTATAATTTTCATTACAAAAAAAATAATCTCAATTTCTTTATTACTTATGGAATCCCATTCTACTTTTTTCAATTTTTTTGGAGGAAATAATATTTTTCTAGACAATAATGGCATTCCGTGAGCACAAATATTTCTAATTTCAACTAAAAATTTAAACCAAGAACTTAAAATATTAATGTCTATTCCATTATAATTTTCTCTTGAAAAATATTTTCTATCGCGAAGTATCATATTTGAGTAAAATTTTGAAATTTGTCCAAAAGAAAGTATTTCAATAATTTTATATAATGGTGGATCATCATCATATCTGGAAAAATGGTTTTCAATCATTTGATTTTTTTCTTTATTTACTTTTTTTAAAATTTCTTCAATAAAAATAGTATGAAAATTTGATTTATCAAAATGACTTTGGTTTAAATAACCATGATTTCCATACTTTAAAACATGATAATACGCCAATTCTGTTTTTAATTTAGTTTCAATTACTCCTAACCCATAAAATATAATATTTCTAATTTCTATATCTAAATTATATAAATTAATAAGATTTTCAATCTTTAAGGGTGTCGAACTAAAAAACTCTCTGAATAAAAATAATTTTTGATAATTATTACGCTTCAAAAACTCTCTACATTTAGTTTCATCAACAATGAGAATACCCTTAGATTTTATATTTTCTATCTGTTTTTCTATTGGTAAAGGTGGCTTAGATTTTCTCATAATATTAAATTTCCTCTCGTAATAAGAAAAACCCTCTCAAAAAAGAGGGTATATCTTAATTAATTATATTTTTTGTATGGAACGTATTCCGCTATTTAAATATTAAAAAAAGCTCTTCCATCTCTATTGATTTTATTATATATGATAATAACTTTTTTGTCAATCTTTATTTTTATTAATGAATTTTCTTCTTCCTCTCTTTTATTTTACAGTTTTCTTTTTTCTAATTCGTCTATAATATTTAAAATTTGCTCTAATTTTTCTTTTTTTAAATTTTTTCTTTTAGAATTATTCATTATTAAATCTTTTTGTTGTTCTGCAGAAATGTATTCAACTGGTAAATATCCACATTCAATATCTTTTTCCAATAAATTTATTTCATACTCTAATTCCTGTTTTGTTATTGGTTCAAACTCTTTATTCATATATTTTGGTTGTGCTTCATTAACTATATTTCCAACATGAATACTCACAAGATAGCTAGCTAAAGTAAGATCTTCTTTTAATTCCTTTACCTTTCTTTCACATTCTTTTAAAGCACCTATACTAAAATCTTTTTTTATTTCATTTATTCTTTCCTGTAAATTTTTATACATTTTTATCTCTCCTTTTTTATTCAAATAACAAACAATATTTTTCTGTTTATATTGCTTATTATAGCATAATACACTTTTAAATACAAATTTCTTCTATAAAACACGCTTTATTAAATTTTAATAGTCATCATAATAATTATTTCTATAGCTTCTTGCAGATAATAAAATTACCGCAAAAATTAAAAATATTAAACTAAATCCTAAAATTAAATATAATATTACCATTACTATATAAATCGCTGCTGCTATTGTTCCATATACAAGATCTGTTTTCTTATACATCATGTAAATAGCATATAATATCATAACTATACCTATTGCTATAAGTATTACTCCAGATATGGAATCATTTGAAGGTTTATACAATATTCCTATAACAATTAATATAGATCCAATAAAAGGCATTTTAAAATTCTCTTTACAAAACATTTTTATATTAAATCTTTTTTCATATTCAAAATTTACTTTTTCTTTTACTTTAGGTAAATACTTGAGTATGCAAATTATAATTAATATTTCAACAATAAACATTATAACACCCTCTTATTTTCATTAAAATTGCTTTAAAAAGACTTTCAGCTATTTTTTAATTATTTTTTACGTTTACTTAGACAAAATCGATTTAAACGTAGTTTTGTGCTTTCATAGCACGTTCTATATAACTTTTTATCATTCCTTTGTAAATTGTAGGTTGAGCTTCTTTAGTTTTAAAAATAAAAGTTACTTCTATTTGTTGCTCTTTGATTAAAAGCTCTATTGCTTCTTCTTCAATTTTTAATTTATCATAAGTATCTAATTTCTCAAATATTTCCATATAGTCTATTTCTATAGGGTTTTCTATAGTATCATTTTTTTCTGTATATTCTTTATTATTTTTAGAATTAATTTGTCTTTCCCCTTTTTTTATTTTAGCAGAAAATAAAGCTTCAACATTTTTGACATCTTTATTTTCAATTATAGCTGAATATGTTTCTCTAAGATAAAGTTCTGTATCTTTTAATGATAAACGTTTTCTTATTCTTAATACGGATTCTTTATTAGTCTTAGTAAAATTAACTCCAAGTTCTTTAAATAAATTTTCAAAAAAATCAAGCTCATCATCTATATCATGATTTTTATTTTTTGTTGATTTTGTTTTTGCTTGATTTATATTATGTTTAGTGCAGAAATTCTGCACACGCGTTGGCAGTTTTTCCGCACACGCGTTGGCAGTTTTTCCGCACACGGAAGAATTTTTATTCGTGTGCGATTTATCCGCACACGGAATAGAGTCAGAATTATTGGTGCTTTCTGATGATTTTATTTGTTTAACTTCCAAAATTTTATTAATATAATCTTCTTTTGTTGAAAGATTAGTGTAACTAATTTCTAATTTTTTACATAAAAGTCTTAACTCTCTATATGTTAAAGTCCTAATATAATCTTCTGTTAAATCTTCATCAGACAAAGCTCTATTATATGCTAATTCTTTGATTGATTCTGTACTCGATAAAACACTTACTAAAAATTCAAAATTTACTTTGTAGTAAGTTTTAATAGGTTGTCCTAATTTTTTGATAGAAATTATACCAAGTTGTTGAGCTTGTTTTTTTATTGATGTAATTCTAGTACGTGGCATATTAGTAAATAAAAATATATCATCATCTGTTGCAAAGAACATCTTATCTTCTGTTAGTTGATTATTTGTAAGAAAGTAATTATATTGATTTACTAAGAATGAAATAAAAACAGCTAAATCTAGTCCATATTTAGCTAAGATTTTTTTGTTAATAAATAGGTTTGCTTCTTGAGATAATGTATTTATAAAAATAATATCCCAGTTAATTGATGTATTCATAATTCCTCCTAAGTTTTTTATAGCAAAAAAACAGCTCTCTAACAAAGCTAGTCGAACTGTTTTTGCTAAATTAGGAAAATTTATCTAAATAAAAGGGTTGACGTACCCCCAAAAAAAGAGTATAATTATTCCATAATAAAAATAAAAAAACAAAACGACAAAGTTAAGCAATATCAAAATGTTGAAACTAACTTGTTGAGATTAGCAAGTTGTTTCTTACTAGCTTTGTTGAGAAGCTCTTAAAGTGCGGGAACACTTTGAGAGCTATTTTTTTACTATATTATTCTATTTTTATTAATTATAATATATTTTCACACTTGATTTGTCAAGATTTTTATATTACTTGTATATATTTTTCTATGTTTCACACGTGAAACATAGAACTTACTTTTTTCTAGTTGATGAAATATCTTTTCCTGCAACTGTTAATTCTACAACATCTTTTGCTACAACTAATGTCATTCCTGTTGTTTTGTTTATTCCTTGATTAGCATAAGAAAAAGTTGTTCCATTAGATATTATATTACTTACAAAGCCTTTGATATAATATTGCTTTATAGAATCACTTTCTTGTTTTAGTTGTATTGAACTTATTTCCATATCAAAAACGTCTGGTGTTCTAGGAGTTACAATTACTTTTTTATCAAGAGAATAATAGATTTCATCTGGATCTAAACAAGTAATTCTATATTCATTTCCCTTTAAATGTTTTATAGTTATTTCTTTATAGTAATAATTGGCCTGATTTTTAGGTACTGTTTCTCTAGTATAAGTTCCAGGTAAATATTTTTTTACAGTATCTTCATCAGATGACCCACACCCTATAAGTGCTAAAATAGTTACAACTCCTACTAATAAATTTTTTATTTTCATCTTTAAACCCTCCTTATTGAATAAAACTAATAATTTATTAAAATTGCTTTAAAAAGACTTTCAGCTATTTTTTAATCATTTTTTACGTTTACTTAGACAAAATCGATTTAAACGTAGTTTTGTGCTTTCATAGCACGTTCTATATAACTTTTTATCATTCCTTTGTAAATTGTAGGTTGAACTTCTTTAGTTTTAAAAATAAAAGTTGCTTCTATTTGTTGTTCTTTAATTAAAAGTTCTATTGCTTCTTCTTCAATTTTTAGTTTATCATAAGTATCTAATTTTTCAAATATTTCTATATAGTCATTTTTTTCTATATCATCATTTTTTTTCTTTGGAGATTTTTCTATACTATTATTTTTATTATCTACTATCTTTTCTTTATTAGTTTTAGAATTAATTTGTCTTTCTTCTTTAGCTATTTTTGTAGAAAAAAGAGCAGCTATATTTTTTACGTCTTTATTTTCTTTTAATGCTCTATAAGTTTCTCTCAAATAACTTTCTGTATCTTGAAGTGATAAATGTTTTCTTAATTTTAATACCGAATCTTTATTTGTCTTAGTAAAGTTTATTCCAAATTCTTTAAATAAATTTTCAAAAAAATCAAGCTCATTATCATGTACATGATTTATATTATTAGTTTTTCTTTCTTTAGTATGATCTATTATTAGTAGTCTTTGATTATCCGCTAACGGGTTAGCCGCTAGTGGATTTTCTACTTTCGGTAAAAAGTTAGAATTTTCGGTAGTTTCAACCGAAAGTGGATTTTCTATTTTCGGCTCTTTTTCAACTTTTTTATAAATTAATGAATAACTTTCATCTATACCTTCAATATCTGCTACTATATTATTATGTAATTCAATAGAATAAGGTGTAGGAACTTCATAAATTATATAAAATGTTTCTACTACTTTCCCTTTCTGTCTTAATTCAAAATAATGGCAATAATTGAAAGTTCTTAGCTCTCTCAAAGCACTTTTACAAGCTGTTATTCCGTCAGTTTTGCAAGTTGCTAGATGTTCTAATACTATTTTCCAATCGGAAGGGCGCCCTACTAAGTAGGTTAAAAGTCCAGTTGCTTTCCAAGAAAGTCTATTATCATTAATTCCTGTTTTATCAATTTGAACATAAGGATTTTCCCTCGTTTTTAATTTTATAACTGCCATATATATGTTCCTCCTAATTTATTTTTAGAAATAAATAACTTAGTTATTGCAGTCTACTAAATGTTATATGATCTTAAAGAATGGCCATTCTTTGGGAGATTTTTTTTCATTTTATAATTAAAAAGTTTAAAAATATTACTTTATTTCAGGAAAATATTACAGTATCTTCATTAGATGATCCACAACCTAAAAGTACTATTTTATTTTCATATTTAAATCTCCTTATTGAATAAAACTAATAATTTTTCTAAAAGTTTAGCAGCTTCTTTTTTATCTTTTTCATCTAAAGAGTTATAATTATTTTTAATATTTAATTCTAACTGTTCAAAATTAAATGTTTCAAGATTAAAAATATTTTCTTGATTAATATACTTATCTTCAATTTTTTGTGGTATTGGAGCAAGTAAACATTTTATTTCATCTAATGAAGATCCATTATTTAATAATTCTATTATAGTGTCTTTTTGCTCGTGTTGACAAATTTCACTTATTAATCTGAAAGGTAGTAATGCTACTATTTCTTTTCCTTTTTCACTACTAACTTCTAAATATAAATTATATTTTTGTTTATATCTCCAAGCAGTAGTTCTATTAAAATTATTTGATTTTAGCCATTCTAAATAGATTCCTTCTCCATTTTCTTTACCTAATGTTTGA
Organism: Fusobacterium necrogenes; assembly: GCF_900450765.1. Lineage (NCBI taxonomy): Bacteria > Fusobacteriati > Fusobacteriota > Fusobacteriia > Fusobacteriales > Fusobacteriaceae > Fusobacterium > Fusobacterium necrogenes. Next base: position 9,973 of record NZ_UGGU01000001.1, read on the forward strand.
TAGACTTCTTCAAATATTTTTCCAAGTGCTAATGCTCCTTTTGCATTAATTAAAGTAAGTTCATAGCTTTTTTGTCTTAGAAAATCCCCGTATTCTCCTGAATAAATTTCATTGTCATAATTTAATGTATCTTTTGATATGATCTCTTTTATAGTTCTTGTATTAAATTTATCTTTTAAACTTCTACTACTCATATTTGCTCCATTCTTTTTTAATTCTATGTTTCACGTGTGAAACATAGAATTAAAAATTAATATCAAATTTATTTTTATTCATTTTTTCTTCGATGATATAATCTCCAACTTCTTTAAATGAAGACTGAATTTCTTCAATTTTTTTAGCTTTACTTTCCCATATTGTTTTACCTTTGTGAAGCAATACTTCTATTTCAGAAGTATTAGGGATAGGATTTGGGAATAATATATCTGTATTTTCTATTGCTTCCACTAATTCTTTTTTGTATAAATTTTGAATTTTCTTATCTTCATATTTGTTAATCATAACAGCTAAAACTTTATCTACTCCTGTTTCATCAACGACATTTAATACTCCTTCTGTTGTTACTCTATCACAGAATGTAGGGATAATTATTTTATCCGACGCTTTGACAAATACACTATCAATTTTCATAGTAGGAATACTGTCAATTAATATATAATCATATTCATTTTTAAGTTTCTCTAAGAATAAAGGAAGTTTTAGTAAAAATTGAGTTCCAAAAGTGCTACTTTCTAACGGTATGAAAAATAAATTTTCTCTTAATTTAATAATATCCCCAGTTCCAGATTTTACAAATTCTTTTAAACCTCCAGCAAATTCAATTCTTTCTCCAAAACAATAATCAATAATATTATTTTGAGAATCCGAAGTTAGTAATAAAACTTTTTTGTTTTGTAAGGCTAAATACGCTCCTAATTGAACAGTTATGAAAGTTTTTCCAACTCCACCTTTATTTACTTTTATAGTTATAATTTTACCCACTTTTGTATTCTCCTTTTTTTCTAAATTTTCTACAGGTAGACTTACTAATTTTAACTTTAATTTATGATCCTCTAAAAATTCAATTTGTACTTTGTTTTCTTTTTCTAAATTTACTCCTAAATCATCTAATATTCCAAGTGGTAGATCTAATTTTCTACCACTTTGCAATTTAATATTTCTTTTAAGCTCAATGATTTTTCCATTTTTTGCTTTTTCATATGTTTCAGATTCATTATTTCCATTTAATATAATTTCTTTATTTTTATAGAAAAAGCTAAGAGCTATATTCCCTAAATGGTTTATCATAGCTTGATTTAAAGAGATAGTAGCACTATTTAATCTGCTTAATCTACCGTCTTTTCTATATTTCATCATTAGTTTTAATTCTTTCATTGACACACACTCCCTAATTATTGACTAAGAAATTTAAAGAAGTTATCTAAATCTTTTTCAGTATGGAATGTTGCTGTAATTTTATTTCCTTTAAAGTTTATAACTACTAATACACTTCCGTCGTCATTATAATGTAAGCTCATTATATCACTCTCCTAGTTGAATTTTTTTAAATTGAATGATATAATATTTTTGCGAGAAATAATATACCATTCAAAAGGGTTGCTTAATTAATTAGGCAATCTTTTTTTATAAGTATATTATACTCTTTTTTTGGGGGTGCGTCAACCACATTTTTTTATTTTCCTAATGTAAGTTGTAAATTATCTTTAGCCAGTTTGTTAGCCCAAGAATTATTAGAGGTTGTAGCCACTTCTAAATTATTTCCCATATCTTTAGCTAGTTTTTTAGCCCAGACATTTTCTTTTTCAAGTTCATTTAATTTATCCTCTAAATATTTAAAAGATTCAATATCACGTGTACCTACGTCTATTCTACCTTTATCAATAACTTCATTGTTTTTTATATGTTCAAAATAAAATTTATAAATACCTTCATTTTTTTGATAAAGTTCATTATCTAATTTTTTTATTTCTTCTAACAAGTCTTTAGTTAATTTTAAATCAGCGTAACTTTTAAGACCATTACTACGTTCGTTAAACTCAATACGCCAATATTCATTATCAGTTGTTTTATTAATAATCTTTTCTTTAGAGTGTTCAAGATATCTGCTATATAATAGTTCACTTGCTTTTTCAGCTTCTATACTTGCTTTAAAAAGTTCATTAAAATCATTTTTTAAAACTTTGATCCAACTTTGTAAATAAGCTCCGTGATTATCAATATGTGTAGCTTCTAATTTGATACCTAATTTTCCTTGTAACATCATTGCTCCAAGTTCAGCTACAAGCTCTTCTCTGGCATATTTTTCACTTCCAAAGTTATTTGTTATATCTCTATTTAGTTCCTTTCCAGTTGAATGTACCATTTCATGTAATACAGTTGCTAGATAACTTTCTTGACTTTTGAAAGTCTCTTTTAATGGAATTAGGATTTTATCTTTACTTGGAGTATAAAAAGCATCTGGTTGTGCAGTTTCAATAATAGGTACTTTAGAACTTTTTATAAAATTTTCTGCAATCTTTAAAGTTTCTGTTTTTTCTAAAGGTTTTAAATTAAGTGGTGGTATTCCTTCTACATCATTAGCATTGAAAACTCTAAAATAATTAGGAATAGGTGTATCTAATTTTACTTTAACTTTTTTTTCTACTCCTAATTCTGGATTTTTCTGCTTTTCCTCTTTTTCAAAAATCCATTTTTCTAATATTATACTTTTTGCTCCTGGTTTTATTTTCCACCCTTCATCTTGTGCTTGTTTAAATGTAACCCAACGAGGATCGTTATATTCATTTATAAGAGAAGCGTGGAAAGTTTTTAAAACATTTCTGCCTTTATATGTTACATCTGATGAAGGATTTTTTGGTAATAGCATTTCTGGTGTCCAACCTTTTTTCCATTCAAGACCTTGTTTTTCCATTTTTTTGATGATTTCTTCAACTAATTTTTTTCTATCATTCATTAAAATATCAAGAGCTTTCATTAAAATCACTCCTTTACATTACCATTTTCATCTGCTTCTAGTTCTTCATTATCTATGATAATTTCCTTGTCATGCTCACGAGATACCCCTATTCTTGCTAAATATTCCTCTATAGTTTCATTATTTTGTTTATCCCATTTCATATAGTTTTTCTCCTTATTTTTTATATTATACTAATTATCGGCTTTTTTATTTTTGAATCCGTCTATTTCAAAATTTACATATATTCCGTTTAGTTTTAATTTTAGGTAAGCTTCATATTCTTTCCCTTCTTTATTGGACATTTTAAAAGCTTGTTTTTTCCCTGCTAACATACCTTTTAATTTTACTTTTGTTACCTTTATAGGATTGTTAAAATGTTTTGTATCTTCCCAGAGAAAAAATTTACATTCCTGGTTAGAACAAGTATAAAATATTTTTCCCTCTTTAGATTTTTTCTGATGTACTTGCCCTTTTTTACACATAGGACAAGTTCCTAAACTTTCTAATGTTTCATCTTTTTTTATTTTTTCAATCTCAATATTTTGATTGATTATACTCTTTAATTCTTCTTCTGCTAGGTTTAAAATATCCTCTATAGATTTTTCTTCCCTATAGATTTTTTTTAGTAACTTACTAAACTCAACTGTTCTTTCTGAATATAGATTGATATTAAGTTTATCTAATATTTCTATTAGTTTTTCTCCAAGCATTTCAATAGAATAATTAGATTTATTTTGAGAAATATATCCATATTTCTTAGCATTCTCAATAATACCTGTTCTAGTTGCTTCAGTTCCTATTTCTACTCCCTCTAAAATAGCTTTATAATCTTCATCATCACTATCTTTTAATTCCTTTTTAAATGGATTTTTAAGATAATTAGATAATTCTTCTTCACTTATTTTTTTAGGTGGGGAAGTTTTCTTTTCTTTAGCTTCAAATATTATCTCAAATTCCTCATTTTCAGTAAAATGAGGTAATTCATTTTTAAAATCTTTAGACTCATATTTATAAAATCCTTCTTGAATAATAGCTTCTCCAGTCAGCTTAAAAGTAATATTTTTATCATTTAAACTTTGAATAACTATAGTTGTTTTTTCTGTTAGCGTTTTCTCTTTTAAAAAATTAGCAATAAATCTATTTTTAACAATCTCATAAATTATTTTCTCATTTCCTGTTAATTCTTGTGGAATTTTCTTTGTTGGAGTAATAGCACTATGGCTTTCTATCTTTGATGAATCAAATATTCTTTTAGAATCAAGAAAATCAAGCTCATCATGCACATCAATCACTTTGATTAGCTCTTTAACTTTATTTTTTTCATTTTCTGCTAAATACTCTGTATTTGTTCTAGGATATGTAATATATCCATTTTCATATAATTTTTGTATTATTTTTAAAGAACTTGCAAAATCTATTTTATAATTTTTAGATAAAAAACTCTGTAAAGTTGATAAAGAAAAAAGCTTACTTGCTTGTTTAGTTACTTCTTTTTTCTCTATTTCTATAATTTTGACCTTACCACTTAATTTTTTAGCTATTTCATTAGCTTTTTCTTTAGTATCTTCTTTTCTTTCATCAGTCAAAGTAACTTTTATATTATCTTTTTCTAATATTCCCTCAACTTGGTAATAATTTTTTGAAATAAAATTCTTTATTTCCATATCTCGATCATATATGTATTTAATTATAGGAATTAATACTCTTCCACAAGCTAACTTCTGACCACTCTTAACTGTTAAATAAACTGTTAGATTAATACCTAATAACCAATCAACCTCTGTTCTGGCCAGACCTTCATTATATAAATTTCTATAATCTTTATTATTTTTCAAATTTTGAATTTCTTTTCTTATGGTTTCATCTGTTTGCTCTGGTAACCATAATCTTTTTATAGTTTTATTTGTTCCAATTTCTTTTATAATATTATCTATAATTAATTGTCCTTCTCTATCTGCGTCGCCACAGTTAATTATTTCTTCTACATCATTTCTATTAATTAACTCTTTTAATATCTTAAATTGTTTTTTTATTCCCTCATCATTTTTCAATTTATATAAAAAATCTTTAGGTACAAATGGTAAAGGTATTTCATTCCATTTAATTTCATTATTGTTCAAATAATCATAAATTGAATAAAGCTCTAATATATGTCCAAAAGCCCACGATATAATGTACTCACTATTTTCTATATATCCATCTTTTCTTTCTTTAACTCCTAAAGCATTAGCAATATTTTTTGCTAAACTTGGTTTTTCTGCAATTATTAATTTTTTCATTATTACCCCCTTATTAGAATTTGTTTCATTTTTTCTTTTATGATATAATTAAAAGAAAAATTTGAGGTGTATTTCCAACATGATAAATTTTGAAAATGTTTTATCTATTTTAAAAAAAGAGTACTTTAAAATTAATAGAGAAATTTTAAGATTTGATTTTTTATATAATAATTTTCACATATTCTTTTTTTATAAGCCAACCTTAATAAAAAATGGAAAGGATATGTTTGTTTTCAATGCTGATATTAATAATGTTATTATTTCTAAACCTCTTTATTTTCATAATGATGTATTCTTAATAACTTCTATTCCTAGAGAAATTTTTAGATACTTCCTTGAAATTTCTCCTAAACCTTCTTCATTTTTTGAAGATGTCAAAGAAAAAATCTTAAATAATCAAGTTAATTATGCTTCTTCAAATATTAGAGAAGTAGAGAATAGTTACAATACTTTTATAAATAATTTTCCTAATTTTAAAATGGATAAACCATACTTTTGGAGATTAACTACTGCTAGAATGTCCCCACTTATAGAAGAAAAATTAAAGAATAATTATAATATAACTAATCAGCAAATTAAATTTTTAAAAGACAATAATAAAACAGCTCAATTTACACATAACCCTGCTAAAGAACGAGTTTTAATTATTAATTTAAAAAAGTAGTTAAATATTTTGTACCCAACTAGCAATAAAAAATTTACTATCTATTGCTAATTTTTTTTCTACTTCATCTTTTTTAAATGAATCTTGAATATTAAGTATTTTTAAAATCTCTTCTATGCTTAAAGGAGAAGATAAATATTTCTCTATTATTTTAGCTTCATTACTAAAACTAAATTCTTTATTTGATTGATAGCTAGGATAACCTAAAAAAAGTCTTATATCTTTAATATTTAATTCTACTAATTCTTTTACATCTGGCTTCCATAACCAAAATTTCTTTAGTGATAATATTAAAATCCAATTTAATTCATCACATAAAAAATCCATATATTTTTTTTCTTCAATCTTGTATTTATAAATTAAAATATTAGTATATTCTTTATATCTTGCATGACTTTTTACACCATTAAAATTATAAGAAAACCATATATTAATATCTTCCATTCTCCCTCCTAACTCTGATTACTTACAATGAAATACAAAGCAGTAATAATAAATATCATTACTTTTTTATATCTTTATCATCTTTAAAAATGAAAAATTAACAATTTTGTATCCATAAAGCTATATAAAAATTAGTACTTCCTGACATTAGTAATATATCTTTTACTTTTTCTTTTATTTTAGAATTTTCAAATTCTAAGCACTCTACAATTTCATCAAGTGTATATGGTTCTTTTAAATACTTTTTTTCTATTGAACTAAAGGATTTATATTTAATACACCTTTTTTTGGGTTTAAAAGTAAGAGTTTTAATCGAAATTTCCATTAACTCTTGATTATCTGTTTTCCAAATCCAAGCTTGATTATTTGATAATATTAACTTCCAATTTGAATCATTGAGATAAAATTTATCTAATTCTTCATCACTTTTATCAGTTGAATATATTACTAAATCAATTAAATCTTTAGATTTTGCATGATTTTTAAAAGTATTATTCCCATATAAAAAATACATATTGACTTCCATTTCTAAACTCCTTTTTAACTTTCCTCTGAACTTGTGGGAGCACCCACACCCCCGTTGGACTTGATGAAAGAAAAAATCTAAAGATTTTTCTTCCATTCAAGCCCTCAAAATTTATTTAAGATATATCACTATAAAAAAACTAAAGCTAAAATTATTCCTAAATAGTAATCTTTTTCTAAAAAGGCTTTCTAAAATCGTATTTAACGCACTTTTTAAACCTTGTTTGAAGTTTATATCGTCTTGATTTTAAAAACCTTTTAAACAAGTAATAAACCTATTATAATTACAACATTACTTTTATACCTGCACTAAATATATTCATATCACTTGAAGTGGTAAAAGACTTCTTATAATCATATCTTACGTATAGTTTTGACACCTCATTATATTCTGCCTTTAATTCGATTCCTATTCTTCCTTCTTGTTCAAAATGATCTTTAGTGCCTTTATATTTTCTATTCTCTAAAAATTCATAATTGTAAGAAAAGATAGGAGTAATACTTATTCTTAAATCATCATCATATATTACTTTTTCAAGTTCACTTCCTACCCCAAAATTAATAGAATCATTTTTAATTTTTTTATTATTTATATTTACTGCTTTTTCTTTTACTTCTGTTCTTTTTATATCTGTTTCAAAATATAGTTTTGGATAAAAATTATCATAGTAATTATCTATCATATCGCTATATTTACTGTATAAACCTATAAATCTAGTATCTAATTTGTAATCTGAATTTTTTTCTTTTTCTTTACTTATTCCTCCATAAGCTGTTATAAAAAATTGAGTAAAATCTGAATAATCTTTGTAGTTATAAAAAATATTAAATTGTCCAAAATCTCCAGTTAATTTTGTTTTATTATATTCATTATCAAGATCTGTATAATTTAAGTTGAATCCTATTCTTTTTTCAAGTTCTGGGGAATAAGAATATAATAAATTAATTCCATTTCCTGTATTATCATTAATATTTGAATATGTATATCCTAGTTTATAAATATTTTCTCTATCAGTATTATCATCTGCTAATGTTTTTAATAAGTAATCATTATTAATTTTCATCAAAGAATACTTTGTAAATAATGGCGTTTTTAATTCTTTTCCAGTATTTATTACACTCATATTTGTATCAAATTCTAGTCCAGTATATCCACGCTCAAGATCTACTGCGAATACCAAACTTTGACAAGCAATTAAACCTAATATAACTTTTTTCATTTTTTACTCCTTTTCAATGTTTCACACGTGTAACATAACTAAAATTTATTTTACTTGCTTCTTTTAAAATTTTATCTTTTTTTATAATTCCAAAATACCTAGAATCATAACTGTTATTATCTGATCCAAGTAATATATACTCATTTTCTTTTAGTACATAATCTATAGGTAATTCTGAATTTAATTTTTTCCCTTGTAAATCATATTTTTTTATATTTCCTTTAAACTCTCCATTTATATATAAGTTATTATTTTTGACTTGAATACTATCTCCAGGAATACCTTTTATATATTTAACTAAATAATTAATATGTTGTGGTAGATATTCTCTTTCCCAAATTATTTTTTTTGCATTATCTGGAATCTCTATATATACAATTTTATTTCTTTCTAAGTTTTTAATATCTTGTAATTTATATATTCCTTTAGGTATTGAAGGGGTTATATTTATACAGTAATTATTATAAATATATAATTTTACTGTATAAACAATCCCTAAAGTTATAACTAATATTTTTATAAATTTTTTCAGTTTATTTCTTATAATCAAGAGTATTTGTTCCTCCAGTATTATTTGCATAGGCGTTAAATGTATTTGAAGATGTATTACCCATATTTTTAACTCCCATTGCTGCTTGTCCTGCTAGTGATTGTGCTGTTCTTGTATTTGTAATACCTAAAGAAGATATACTACCAGATAATAGAGTAGATACAAATGTAGGTATTTTTGTCATCATAAATACAAATAGTATCATAATTGCTAAGCTATATATAACTGTAAAAAGTTCTATTTCTCCTATTGAATCAGTAGGGAAAAATATATTATTCCTATATTTTTCATAGAAATTTAAAATTATAGTTATAAACATTATCTCAATTCCTTGAGCGAATAAACCATGTATTCCTTTTAAAGCTATATCTTGAGTATTTTTAAATGCACCAAATGGCATAAGTATTATAGCTGTTGCTGTTACAATAAAAAATTTAACAAAACTTACTGTAATTTCTATTCCTATAAATAAAGCTCCAATAGCAAGGAAAAAAGTAAAAATTAATACCGCAGTAGGTACACTTTCTATAGATACTATTGGTATTGCGTCTAAACCTACAGTAGATCCAGATATTAATAATATTCCTTTTATAAACTCTGAAAGATCATTAAATACTACACCAGGAGAAACTTTCAATTCTGTTGAAGGAATACCCAAAGTAGCTAAATTCCCAAGTTGAATAAAACCTTTTAAAAGAATATCTACAATATTAGAAAAATCTTTAATTAAATAAATGAAAAATCCATAAATAAAAATTTTTCTTATCAATTTAATAAAAACATTTAAGCCTTCTTCTTCAATAAATAAAAATGTTAAAGTTATATCTATCATAATCATATAATAAATCATACGAATTGAAGTATCAGTTAAGTTTTTAACCATTGTAATATTGACATTCTGAAATTCTTTTATAATTGCTGTAAAATCCATATTCCACCTCTATAAAGAAGTAATACTGTTAGTATTACAAAGTAAGTTTTTAAAAATAAATAATTAGTAGTTATTTTTAAATTTTTTAATATAATTTCAATTAAAATAATAACAATTCCTACAATTAGAAAATCAAAAGAAAAATTAAAGATCGTTATTTTAGTATCTAAAAATCCTAATAATATAAGAAAAAAGTAAATAGTATATTTTTTTTTGTTTTCTAAAGATTTTAAGATTTTTGTTTTATCTAAAAAATAAAAAATATAAATAATTACTAATATTTGTAGTATAATCATAACTTAATACTCTTTCCTGTTAGAGTTTTTAATTCTTGTAGTTTTATATTTTCTTTTTCTTCCTGTCTACTACTAATTTCTTCCAACTTTTGTTTTGAACTTTCTACCTCTTGAGATTCTGTATTTTTTGCCATAGCTTGAGCTTTATTTGATGTTTCAACTAATATACCTAATTGGTTTATATCTGATGAAATTTTCCCTAATAAACTGTTTGTTACTTGTAACGCTTCGACTATTCCTGTACTCGATTTCGACGCATTTAAAAGTGTTTGTAAATTCTGTTGATCTGCTCCAACTTTGGCAGCAAATCCTTTTTGTGTCATTACATCATATAATGCTGTATTTGATTCTTGCCTTGCTTGTCTTATATTTTGATCCATTTTTTCCATATATTCTTTAGTTATACCTATTTTTTCAAATTCTTGTGGTTTCTCTTTAAATAATTCCATATATCTATCTGATACTTTTTGAGTATCAAACATAGCTGATTTATAAGAATCAAGCATATATCCAAGCTCTCTGTAATAATCCTCTATATAAACTATATTTCCTTGAGAAATTTGAGTAGATAAATTTTTTAACATTGCATATTGATTTTCAATTTGTCTTACTTGATTTTCAATCTGATTTATTAAACTAAGACCTTGTTGTATTTGTTCTGTTCCCATTAATTGTTGTTGAGTATATATTTTAGTTACTACTTTAAGTATTTCTGTTATTCCTTTAATACTGATACTTTTAGCAAATAGTGTTGTTGATAATAATATAGTTGCAATCCCTATTAATAATTTCTTTATTTTCATATTCCTCCCTTTTCTATGTTTCACGTGTGAAACATAGAACTATATTTTTAAAAACTCTTGAGTAAATTCATCTGGAGAGTTAGTATGTCTTTTTATTTCATCTGCTTTTGCTAATTCTTCTGCTCTTGAACTGGCAACAAGTTTTAAAGTATTTTTTCCTAGAGCTAGAGAAAACTTCCTAGCAAATCCTGTTGATGTTTTTATAAAATAATCTTTTTTTTCTGTTGCATTAGCTATCAAATTTATTTCTTCTTCATTTAAAGCAAATTTTTTATAAGTTTCTATGTAAGTTTCAGTTTTTGCATTAGGGTTAGCTAAAAATATTTTAGTTTTACAAGCGTCATTTACTGCTGTAAATAATGGAGAATTTAATATATCCCCTAATTCTTGAGTTGCAAATACAACACTTGTATTTTTTCTTCTTAAAACCTTTAGCCATTCCCTTATTTTATCTGCAAATACTGGGTTATCAAAAAACGCCCAACACTCATCAAGTACCAATAATGTAGGATCTCCATTTAGTTGTATTTCTATTTTATGGAATAAGTACATTAAAAGAGGAACAAGAGCTTTTTTATTATTTAATATTTGATTCATTTCAAATACATTCCAGTTTGAATTTTGGAGTTCTTCATTATTAGAATCAAAATATTTTCCTAGTGGACCAGTTATTAAATATGGACTTAATGCTTCTTTTAATTCTGGATCTGCTAGATATGTTGAAAATGTTGTTAAAGTCCTATATTCTACAGGCGAATCAGAAACAAGCTCTAATGCTTCCCATACTTTCTCTTTTTGACTCGGAGTCAGAACTTTATTTTCTGCACTGAATATATCTAATATCCAGTCAAATGCCCATTCAAGCTCTATATTTCTTCTTATTTTTTCTTTTTCTTCTTCTTCCTCTGATAGTATTTCATCATTTAATTTACCTAGTCCTTTGAATGGTTGAAATGAGATATTATCTATTCCTAAATCATAGAATATTCCTCCATTAGCGTATGTAGCTACTTTTGACGACGCCCCCTTATCAAATATGAATACTCTTGCTTTTTCATATTTCATAAATTGAGTATATAACATAGCTAAAAATACTGATTTTCCGCTTCCAGTAGGCCCTACTACTGCTGTATGTCCAACATCATTTACATGTAAATTTAGTAAAAATGGATTTGTATTATCTGTTTCAGTAAAAATTAATGCAGGAGCTTTTAAATGTTTATTAATATATTCCCCATTCCATATTGATGTGATAGGGAATAAATGAATAAATTGTAAAGTATTTAATACTGGCTCTCTTTGATTTGAAAATATATTACCTGGTAAACTTCCAAACCAAGCTTCTTTACAATTAACTGTTTCATTTATTATTATAAAACCTTTATTTTCTAATACTTTTTCTAAATATTCTACTTTTTTATCTAATTCTGTTTTATTTTTTGAAGATAAAAAGATAGTAGAGTTATATAAACCTTGTGTTAAATAATCTCCTTGAGTTAAAGTTATTTGCGATTCTATTTCATTAGCCCTTCTAACTGCGTCAAGATTGATCTTTCCACTTTCTGGATCTCTACCAGATAATTCATTAAATACCCTTGTAAAAAAGCTCAATTTCCCTTGTAATGTACTTTTGTAAGCTTTTTCCATTTTCTTTAAAGCTTGTTGTTTACTTAAAAAGATAAATCTAGTAACCCATCTGTATTCAAAAGGCAAATTATTGAGTTCATCTAATAAGCAAGGCTCTGTAAAATTAGGCAGTCCTATTATTGAAATAGCTTTTATATAAGTCTTTCCTAATTTTAGATCTTCCAAATTTCTAAGAAGTGGAGTATCACATAAATAGTTAGCTAAAGCGAATGGAACTACTGGCATATTTACTTTCGTTTCTTTTTCACTTACACAAGAATGTAAGTAAGTTAGCGTTTCTTCTGGTGTAAGCTCTCTTGCTTCTAAAAAAATCTCTTTAAAAAGGTTAAAAAATCTATTGAATGATTTAATAAAATCCTCTAATGAAGTATCTGAGATAATTTCTTCCAATTTCTTTTCTATAAAAAATTCAGACATTTTATTTTCTATATCTCTTGGTACTAAATAAGTTAAAGTTACATAATATTCATTGATATAATATTCTGCATTTTGACCTATAAAATGTTCTTTTCTTTCTTCTTCAATAATTCTTCCTGCTAAAGTTTTAAAGTTAGATTCTATATATTTATCAGCTTTTTTTCTTCTGACTTCTACATGAATAGTCCAGTTTTCCTCAATTCTTTTCATTAAGTTATTTGATCTTTCTACCAGATTTTTTATTTGCTCCTCTGTATAAGAAATTAAATCAAATCCCCTATATTTAAAAGTTTTTTGATATGATCCATTTTTATTTAGTACTATTCCATTTTCTTTTAGAACTAACCAACTAACCTCATCAGATACTTTAGCCCTTTTTTTAAATTCACTAATCATTAAAACACCTCTATCCCTCGTGATAATACTCTTTTTCTTTTATATATTTCTTGAGAAAAATAGTTAAAACTAATGGATCTTTTTTGGTAAAAAAATATATCATAAAATGTAAAATTAATGAAAATAAAAGCATTATAACACTTTCAAATATAACTACAAAACATAGTCCTAATGCAGCATTTAAAATAAAAGCTTCTCTGCTTATTCCCATTATTGTTTGTGGTTTTAATAATGTTTGACAAGTAGGTACTTTTAAATTTTCAGTTTTTTTCATTCCTTAACCTCCCTTATAATATATTTTCCTTCATCAAATCCTAAAACTTCTTTAATTTCAACAACTTTTCTTTCTCCATTAACTCTTTTAAGAACTACAACTAAGTTAATAGCTTTTCCTATCAATTTTTGTTGTTTATCTACTGATTTTCTCTGATTATATTGCTCAAGTTGTTCTAAAGCACCTTCTGTTGAATCAGAATGAATTGTTGATACTCCACCACCATGTCCAGAGTTCCAAGCTGTTAAAAGATCTAAAGAAGTAGCTCCTCTAATTTCTCCTACTACTATTCTGTCTGGCCTTAATCTCATTGTCGAATAAAATAATTCTTCCATTGAAGTATACATAGAAGTTTTTAATGATATTTTATTAGGACATAAACTTCTAATTTCTTTTGTATCTTCTAAAATAACTAGCCTATCTTTCTTAGGAATAGCACCTATACAAGCATTGGCGAATGTTGTTTTTCCTGTAGAAGTTCCCCCAACAATTAGGATATTTTTATAATCATTTATAGCTTTTTCTATTACTCCTTTTTGAAATTCTGTCAGAGATCCCATTTTTACATAATCATCTAAAGTAAAGATTAATATAGATTTTTTTCTTATAGTAAAAATAGGATTGTCAGCATTCGGAGGAATTACAGATTCAAATCTGAATCCTGTATCTGGTAGTTCAGCCGACATTCTAGGATTTTCTTTATCTACTTTAGCTTCCATAAAAGTAGCAACAGTATTTATTATTTTCATAGCTTCTGCATTTTCAAGTGTTATTCCTGTAAAGTACATTCCTTTAGTTAAGGAATCAACCCATACTGTTTTATCATCATTTAGCATAATTTCTATAATATCTTCATCTTCAAAATACGCATTAATTTTTTCTCCTAAAGAACTTTTCAAAATAGCAAATATTCTATCACTATAAATATTTTTTCTATCTATACTATTCATTATTTCCTTCTATCTTTGAATTTTCTTGAAATTCTTTTATATTTTTATCTTGCAAATTTTTATATCTAATTATTTCTTCCTTTAGGATCTTTGATATATTTTCTTGAAAGTCTTTATTATCTTTATTTTCATCTAAAATTTGAAGTAACTCATCATCACTCATTATCTCTGTAAAAACTTTACTAAACATATTAAATACGTATTTTTTCTTTTCTTCTTTCATTTTTCTTAATCTTTCTAATAATTGAGCTTCATTTTCTGAAAATGATGATAAATTCTTTTTTCTTCTTATTTTCTTTTCTTGCATAATTTATAATCTCCTTTTTATTTACTCGGCTTTATTTTTGCTTTATCCTTAAAATAAGGATTGTTAAAATAAGTTACTTTTATTCCTCTATAAGTAGGTTTTCCTTTAAAAAATATAAGATTTTTTTTATCAGAATATCTCATTACTTCTTCTGGAGTAAGTAATTCCCTAGCTATTTTATTTTCTGATATATTACCTGTATCTAATTTTAATGCTTTAAAACTTTTATTTTGAGTTTTTAGAGTTCTTTTTCCTAATAATGCTGAAATTAACTCAGCTGTAGCTTTATCTGTAGCTTGTGGAGTATAAAAAACTGCTGTAGAACAGTTCTCTAAAATCATATTTTTATCTCCATAAGCTTGTCTAAGTTGATTAATTCCTTGAGCAATTACTACTGCTTTCATTCCATAACCTGCTATATATGCAAGTGCTTTTTCTAGTAAAGGAATTTTACCAAATGCAGGGAACTCATCAAGCATAAGAAGTAACTTATGTTTATGTGGCATTTTATCTGGATCTTCCATTTTAGGACATAAAATTCCTATTATTTGAGAGATTAAAATACGAATTAATGGAGATAAAACAGATATTGACACAGCTTCTATAATTACATATAAATCTACTGGTGTTTTATCATTCATTAAATCATTTATCTTAAAATCAACTGCTGTTGTATTTTTCCTAATAATAGGATCTTTATATAGAGTTATTGCTGTAATACATGATGAAATAATACCAGAACTTTCTCTTGGATCTTTATTTATTATTTCTGCGGCTGTTCTTGATACAATAGGGTGTGTACCTGGATTTATTCCTGCATTTTGTGATGAATCATAAATTGTATTAAAAAATTCTGGATCATCACTATGATTAAATTTCATTAGCTCTAAAATTCTCTCTAGTATTGGTTTACTTGGATCGTTAAAAAAGTCCATTACATGTCCTAAACTTGCTACTTCTCCTTTTTTAGTTTTTTCATAACAAACATGAAGAATTAAAGCTACTAATAAGGCACTTGCTTGTGTTACCCAATGATCTCTTGCTTTTCCTTCTCCTGGATCAGTAAGAATGTCTGCTATAATTTGAGCGTCTACATATTCATATTTAGTTCTTAATCTAATTTGTGCTAATGGGTTATATGAACTTGAATTTTCATCATGTGGAGCAAATTTTATAATTTTATGCTTTAAAATTTTCTCTCTAAAACCTGCTGTTTTTACATAGTTTTCTTTTTTCAAGTCTAAAACTATTGATGAAGATTGCCAGTTTAAAAGAGTAGGAATAATAACTCCTACCCCTTTACCTGCTCTTGTAGGTGCTATCAATGCTATATGAGTATTAGAATTATCTATTACTTTATATTCCTTGAATAAACCTTTAGCTAAACCTAGTATTACTCCGTCAGTATATTTATTTTTTAAAACTCCCAATAAATCTAAGTCATCTAAATTAGCCCAACGTGCTGTTCCATAACTATTATCTTTTTGTCTTTTAAGAATAATTCCTCCAGTTATTCCAATTAAAATTAAAAATGTTCCTAACATTAATCTAAATGCTTTATTTATAAGAAAATTTGTAGAATATTCTTTATAATAAGGTAATAAAAAGAATGGATTTTTTATATCTTCCATTGTTATACCATTTGCTTTATAATAAATATAAGTATTTCCTGTATATAAAGTCATTAGAATTAAAATTGCTAGTACAAGAAAAAATATTAATATTGTTTTTTTTATCTTTCTTTTCATTTTTATTTTCATTAATTACACCTCTATTTTATAGGCTCTAAAACTATATCAGAATTAACAATAATATTAAATTTTTGTCCTGTTGCGATAGTTATTTCTGGGGAAACATTCATAACTTTTTCAGCAAACTTTGTACCTATATTAATAATTTGTTCTCCTGCACCTTCTCCTGCTGCACGTTTCCAATCATCATCTTTATCATTTTCAACTATTGCTGTTCCTGCTCCAATGATTGAAGATAAAACTACAGAAGTAAGTAATTTTCCATAATGATTATTAACTTTTCCAGTAACTCCCGCATAACCGCTTAGATCTGTTCCTACGAATCTATCTAACTGAATACTTTTTCCACTTGGAAATATTATTCTTTCCCAAATTATCATTATTCTATCCTGGCCAAAAGTTACATTTGAATCATACATTCCTAATAATCTAGCCCCTTTAGGAATTAGTAAATGATTTCCAGTTGTACTATCATATACATTTTCTCTTACTTGTCCTATCATTCTACCTGGTAATGTTGATTTAACACCAGTTATAAATATACCTGGAATTATACTTCCTGCATTAACTTGATATTCTGACAATGAAGAAATAACTTCATAAGGGTTGTATATCGTTACCTTATCTTCATTTACCCCTTTTAAAAATTCTTTTTTCTCTTTTATTTTATTTTGATCTGCTTCTTGTGGTAATATATTTCCAAAATTTGGCATACTAGCATTCGTTGCTGTTCCTGGAATAAATCCTGTTGTTGTTTGTTGTGTTTGTTCTGGATCATCAAATTGAATTACTGACTTTCTAGCTGCTAATTCTTCTTGTAAAAGTTGTTCATAATAAGCCTTTAAAGTTTCATCTAACTTTTCTTCAATTTTTATTTGTGGTTTTATTTCTTTAATATTATTTGAAGTGTCAGTAGTATTAGTTGTTTTCTCTTTATTTTGAACTAAAAACTGACTTTTTTCTCCTGCATATCCTATGTTTTCTGTAATTTTTTTTCTATTATTAATAGGTGCTGTTCCTTCTTGTGTTTGTTCTGCTTTAGGGGTAGAAATTTCTTTTAATTTAGAACTAACTAAAGATGAAATTATTACAAATATAAGTAATATTAATACCAATCCCAATCCTACTAATGTTATTTTTTTTTTATTTATTTTATTTTCAGATTTAGGTTCGTAATTTTCCATATCTTCTATATTTTTTTCTATATTTTCCTCCATTATTCCTCCTTATATCTGTAATTTTTATTTTTTATAACTATTCTTTTATTTCCTAATTTTAATACTCCTTCTTCAAATATTCTATCAATAATATAATAGTTACCTTGTATTCTAAAATTAACTAATTGATCTTGTTTTGACCCTTTTTCTCTAATATAAAAAACTGGTAACTCTTGAGTATTTTTTAATACAAAATAAGTTTTTTGTCCGTCATCAAAAATAGATGAAGGTGTAAAATCATATCTTTTTGTACTTACTGTATAATTATAGTTATGATCTTCTAAATTTCCTGTTGTTACTATAGTTTTTTCTTTAGCTTCTTGGATCTTCATAACTTCATCTGGATATAACCATTTAACTACTGGGTTGTACCACTCTTTAGCAGAATATAAATTGATGTTATACATTCTTTTATTTGTGTTAATTATTAAGTTTGTTCTTAAATTAATTGAAAATGGTTTAATATATATTACTTGTCTTGTACCCTCACTTGAGCCTGTTGTACTTTGAGATTTTTGCCACCTTGCTGTATCTCCTCCAGATACACTAATGATTTGTTCATTTGGAGCTAACATAATAGCTGTTAAATAATTAACTCTACAATAAATTGTATACATTGCATCTTCATTATATACAAAGTTTGTCTGTACTCCATTTTTCGCTTCCCTTATACCAGATATAATAACTTGCTTATTTGGTGTTATTTGCTCTAAAACTGTATTAGCTGAATAGCTATTTGCCGCTATTATTAAACTAAAAATTATTGCAATTTTTTTTATGTGCATTATTCCTCCTCTTTAGATATTGAAAAATCCTCAACTATTATTCCTAAAGGATTTATATTAATCTCATCTATTTCTTTGGGTTGCTCATTTGTTATTGTAAATAAACCAACAAAATTAGAATTAGAAATCTCTAGTCCTTCTGCTGAATACATTTTTTCATTCCATTTAACTTGATATGTATTTTTTGTTCTTGGAACTTTATTAAAGCTAGTTATATTTATATCTCTCGAAATTAATTGTTTTGCTAAATTATTAGTATCTTCATTAATTAATATATCTTGGTGTTTTTGTAACATAGCTTCAGTCAAAAAATAAGATAATTGTCGAAAGTTTCTTGAGTACAAAACACTATCTCTAGGAATAGCTCTCATTTTACTTACAATATCTCTTATGAAATATCTATTTTCTATTTCTTTAGGAATATATATTTGATCCGCTTTTCTAATAGCTTTTGCTTCTCCTACTTTATCAACTTCTACAACATAAGGAATTAATGTCGATCTTGTTGATAAGTAAATACAACCTAATGTTGATATTATTGTTAAAGTTATCATTAATAAAGCTATTATTTTATAAGTATTTACTCTTTTACTTTGTTGTGCATAAAACTCAAATAGATCTTCTGTAGCTTTATCATAATCTACTTCTTTTTTTGATTTATTATTTTCTTTTTTCTCTGAATTTAATTCCTTATTTTTTTTTTTAAATATATCTAGTTTATCCAATCATTACCCCCCCTGTAATATTGAATAGTCCTAATAGTACACTTGCCCCACCTACTACTGCTAATGCCACTACTATTCTAATTATTTTTCCCATTATTCCAGAATCTTGTGTAAGCACCCAACCAAAAGCAGACGCTACAATAACAACTAAAGCTATCACCTTTGCCATTGGCCCACTTATTGATTTAGATATTTCGTCGGCAGGACTTTCCCATACCATTTTAGAGTTAGTACTTGCAAAAGTTGCTACACTCCAGAATAAAGATAACATTCCAATTTTAAATTTTTTTAACATAATAAAACCTCCTATAATATTTAAGTTGTCTTTATGATATCACAAAACTTTTATTTTGTATAGATATATTACAAAAAAAAAAAAAAAGTAGTAGCAAAAAGTTGACTAGCATTTTTTTTAATGGTAAAATTTAAGAAAATTTCACACGCACTTTTGTGTGCCAACACTAAAGTGCACGTTTACAAGTTTCTCAATTTTTTTCAAAAATTGCAGAAACTTACACGTGGCAGGAACAGATTTCCTGCACCATTCTAAATAACTCTATCGAGTGTCTACGACCAAAAAAGGGGGTGTTATCAAATGGCTAATTATTACTTAAATATGAGTTATGGTAAAGTGGGAAAAACTAATGCCCATTTTGACTACATTACAGCTAATGGTAAATATACTGGAAAAGAAAAAGAACTAGTATATGAATCTCATAATATGCCAAACTGGGTAACGTCTGCTAAAGAATTTTGGGAAATAGCTGATAATAACGAAAGAGTTAATGGAAGGACTTATAGAGAAGTAAGAATATCATTACCAGAAGAACTAACTAAAGAAGAAAATATAGAACTTTTAAATCAATTTTTAAAAGAAAATTTTTCTGGACATTATTATAGTGTTGTCATACACGATAAAGAAACACAACCAGGTTTTGAATATGTAGAAAAACATAAAAATATACACGCTCATATTATGTTTTGCCCTCGTGTTATAGATAATATTGAAAGAAAAGATCCAAGTAAATATTTTAAAAAATCAAATTCTAAAAATCCAGAACGTGGAGGAGCGGCTAAAGATCCAAAATGGAACGAAGTAGAAACTCTTTTAAAATTAAGAAAAGACTGGGAATTATTACAAAATCAGCATTTAGAATTACATAATATAAATGCTCGGGTTAGTTGTGAAACATTGGAAAAACAAAGACAACAAGCTTTAGAAAAAGGCGATTTTGATAAGTACGAACAACTTAATCGTTTACCAGTACATATAAATAGTATTACACTTAATAAAATAAATAAAACTGAATACGAAAAAGAACTAATCAAAGAATTTTTAGCTAATAGAGAAATTAAGTCAATCAAAGATAAAATTTATCAAGAAGTTCTTAATGAAAGAGCTAAAAATAAAGAAACTATTAATGTATTTGACGCTTCTATTTCTAAGAAAGAAAAAGAAAATGCTTACAACAAATTAATGGCTAAGAAAAATAAAATTGATAGTAATAATTTATTAATTAGTCAACTTCAAAATATTAATATAAAAAATGAAGTTTATTCTAAATTAATTCCTGGATATAGGGAAAAAGTAAATGAATTAAATAATATTATTAAAGAACAAGAACTTTTCACACAAGAAGAGTTTAATTTACTTGCACAAAAATATAATAATATAAAAGCTATGGAATCAACTATTGATCCTAAATTATTTGAAAAAGAAAAAGAGAATATAATCAATGATATTCATAAAAATATTGAGAAATTAGAAAAAGAAAATACTGTACTAAATGATGAAATTCAACAAATATTTATAAATAATTCTAAAAATAAAGAGTTCATTAAAGAGTTAGAAAATAATTATCTAAATATTGACGTTAAAAAATCTATAAATAATATTATTTTAGCAACTAAAGATAAGGAAAATATCCAAAAGAAACTTGATTTAATCGAACTTCAATTAAGTAATTCAAGAAAGACTACATTAAATATTTTATCTAAGAAAAAATATATTCCTCTTGAAAAAGAAATTAAGAAACTTAAAGAAGAATTACTAGCAAAAGAAAGTGTAGGAGATTCTAAACAAATTGAAATTCTAAAATCAATTATTAATAAGAAAGAAAAAGAACTTAAAGATATTGAAATTAGCTGTACTAAAGATATGGATAAATTTATTCGTATCAAAGAATCTTTTGAAAAGAAACTACATAATAATAAAGCTGAACTTAATATTAAATTACAAGCAATTAATAACTCTATTGAAAATAGTAAGAAAGAAATCTTATTATCAAATAAAGAAGTTAGAACTCATCTAAGTAATACTATTAATTCTAATAAAGAATTACTTGAGCTTAATAAAGAAAAACTTGAGAAATTGAAATTTCTCAAAAAGACATTAAATAAAGATATTAAAGAATTAGAAGTAATAGCTTACTTATCATTAACTAAAGGAAAATATGGAAGATTACAAGATAAGTTCTCTAAAAATATGGATAGAATAGATCAAATAAATGTTGAATTAATCAAACTAAAAGAAAATAAATTATTTAATATGTTCTCCATTAGAAAGCTTGAGAAAGAAAAAACTTTACTTGAAGAAGAATCAAGCAGAATTTCTAAAGAGTTTAAAGAATTAAAAGCTTCTATTTCTACAGATGATTTAACTAATGAGATATTGAGAATAAAAACAGCTTTAGCCGAAAAAGAAAATAATATAGATAAGCAGATCCAAGATATTTTAGATGAAAATAAAGAATTACATTCAATAAATAATATTTGTTATAACTTATACGATAATTACAAAGACTTGGAACAAAAACCTATTTATGAAAAATCTTTAGATTTATTTACTGGAAATACTACAACTAAAAATACTGGATCTTGGAACATACAAATAGAAAATGATAATGAAAAAGTAATCAGAATGTAGGAGGAATGAAAAATGAAAAAAATATTATTTTTTATAATTTTTAATTGCTTATTTAAAGTTTATGCAGACGTTGATTTGAAGGAATACTACCAACAAAAAATAATAGATCCAAATAAAGCTATTACAGCTTATAATGATGTTCATAGATTTTCTAAAGAATTTAATGTTGATGAAAAGCTCATAACTGCCATTATTGAAGTAGAAAGTAACTTTTCTAATGAAATTAAGAGCAAAAAAGGTGCTATAGGTTTAATGCAAATTATGCCAGGAACAGCAGAATTATTAAATATAGATCCTAATGATTTAACTCAAAATATCTATGGTGGAATTAAGTATTTTAAATTTTTATTAGAGAAAAATAATAATTATATTCCTTTTGCACTTGCTGCATATAATGCAGGACAAGGGAACATAGTCAAATATGATAGTATTCCACCATTTCCAGAAACTCATTCTTATATTGAAGAAGTTTTAAATATATATAATAATTTAACTGGAATAAATAATACATTCTTTTCTAACGAATTTAGTAATACTAATTTTAATTGGGAGGCTTAGAGCTGTTAGAAAAAATATGGAATTTCATATAAAATTATATAAATGATTTATAGTGTAATGATATTGAGGTAATAAAAGGAGTTAATGGAAGATGATACTAGCGAAGAAAGTTAGACTTTATCCAACTAAAGAGCAAGAACAAAAATTATGGCAATCTATAGGAACTGCGAGATTTATCTATAACTATACTATCGCAAAACAAGAAGAAAACTATAAAAATGGTGGTAAATTTATTAGCGATGGGGTCATTAGAAAAGAATTAACTCAACTAAAAAAATCTGAGCTAATTTGGTTAAATGAAGTATCAAATAATGTAACTAAACAAGCAGTAAAAGATGCGTGTAATTCCTATAAAAGATTTTTTAAAGGTTTAGCTAATAGACCAAAATTTAAAAGCAAAAAGAAAAGTAAACCTAGTTTTTACAATGACCCTATAAAATTAAAAATTAAAGGTAGAAAAGTTTTGATTGAAAAAGTAGGTTGGATAAACATAAGAGAACAAATACCTATTGGAGTTAAATACAACAACCCTAGAATTACCTATGATAATAAATATTGGTATATATCTGTTGGAGTAGAAGTTGAGAAAAAACAAGAAGAACTGACAGATATTTCATTAGGAATAGATTTAGGATTAAAAGATTTAGCTATTTGTTCAGATGGACAAGTTTTTAAAAATATCAACAAAACCAAAAAAGTTAAAAAATTAGAAAAAAGATTAAAACAAAAACAAAAACAAATTAGTAGAAAATATGAGATGAATAAAATAAAAAAAGAGGGAGGTGTAAGTTGTCAATTTATAAAAACTAAAAATATAGAAAAGTTGGAAAATACAACAAGACTGATACATAGAAAATTAAGCAATATTAGAAATAACTATCTTCATCAAGTTACAACAAATATAGTGAAAACCAAACCATATAGAATTGTAATAGAAGATTTGAATGTTTCTGGAATGTTGAAGAATAAACATCTATCAGATTCAGTAAGAAGACAGTGTTTTTATAAGTTTAGAGAGTATATAACATATAAGTCAGAGTTATATGGAATAAAACTAGTAATAGCAGATAGATTTTATCCATCATCAAAAACTTGTAGTCATTGTGGTTCTATAAAGAAAGATTTAAAACTAAAAGATAGAGTTTATAGTTGTTCACATTGTGGAACAGTAATAGATAGAGATTATAATGCTTCTCTGAATTTATCTATGTATAAATTAGCATAATTTCACAAACAAGAAAATGCTAATGTGTAGGACGCGTTGTATCCGAATTTAAGCCTTTGGAGAGTTATATCAAACGAAAGTAGCTTAGGCAAAATCGGACTTGTAGAAGAAGGAAATAAACAAATTTCTATATTTTTATAGATTTTTGGCAACGGGAATAAA
>NZ_UGGU01000002.1 GCF_900450765.1 Fusobacterium necrogenes
TGAAGCTAATAATTGCGGAAAAACCAAGTTTAGCTAGAACTGTTGCTAAGGCTTTAGGTAAGTATGAAAACCATACTGAACAAGATAGAACTGGATATGTAGAAAATGAAAATTATATTATTACTTGGTGTATGGGTCATTTGCTTTCTTTAAAAGATGTAGATGATTACTTAGGAAAAAAAACTCCATGGAAAGAAGTAGAACTTCCATTTGTTCCTAGTAATTTTGAATATAAGATCAAAGATGATGATATAATAAAAAAACAAGTTAGTATTATTAAAAATCTTATTGAAAGAGAAGATGTAAAAGAAATAATACATTGTGGAGATTCAGACAGAGAGGGTCAAATGATTGTAGATAGTTTATTAGCCTTTATAAGCAACGATAAAACAGTTATGAGGTTATGGTTGCCTGAACAGACAGAAGATACTATTAGAACACAATTAAAAGCTACAAAAAATAATTTTGAATATATAAATCTTCATAATGAGGGAATAGCAAGATCTTATATAGATTGGTTATTAGGAATAAACCTTTCAAGGTATTTAACTAATAAAACAGAACATAAATTTGATGTAGGAAGAGTAGTAATTCCTATTGTCAAGTTTATTTATGATAGAGAAATGGCAATTAAAAACTTTCAAGTTGAAAACTATTATCAACTTGAAAGTTTATTAGGAGATACTGAATTAGTATTAACTGTAGATAAAAAATTTAAAGAAAATGAAGAAAAAGAAGCAATAAAAGAAGCTGAAAACCTTAATAAAAATCAAGCTATTATTGAAAAAATTGAGAGTAAGGAAATAAAAAAATATCCAAGTAAATTATTTTCACTTTCAAAATTGCAAAATCATTTATCTAAAACTAACAAGATGTCTTTTGCAAAATCAGAAAAAATTATTCAAAATCTATATTTAAACGGATATATTACTTATCCAAGAACAAATACTCAATACTTGGCAGAAAATGAAAAAGAAAAAGTAAGCAAAATATTAGAAGTGCTTGATATGCCTGATGAGCTTGATTTTCTTGATTCTAAAAGAATATTTGATTCTTCAAAAGTAGAAAGTCATAGTGCTTTAACTATTACTACTAAAATTCCTAAAGAAGAGGATCTAACAGATGAAGAAAAAATAGTATATAACACTATTTATAATAGATTTATAAGTAATTTTACCAAAGAAGAAACTTTAGTCAATCAAATAAAAGTAGATCTAAAAGTAGGAACAGAAACCTTTACATTTAAAGGGGAAACTATAACTAAATTAGGATTTATGAAATATGAGCCACAAAAAATAGAAAATAAATTACCTAACTTTAAAGAGGGAGATAGTTATAACATAGAATTTAAACCAGTTAAAAAGAAAACTACTCCGCCAAAAAAAGTAACAGAGGAAGAATTAGGAAATTTTCTTGAAAATCCTTTTAGAAATGAAAAAATGACAGAAGATGAAGAATACAAGGCCATTTTTGATGGGGTAGAGATAGGAACAGTTGCTACTAGAACATCAATTATAGAAAATGCAAAGAAAAATGAATATATTTCACAAAAAGGATCTACTTATAGTATAGAGCCTTTAGGAGAAAAACTCGTAGAAATTTTAGATACTCTTAAAATTGATCTTTATAAAAATAAGACAGTAGAGTTTAGTAAACTATTGAAAAAAATTTATAAAGGAGAAAGTGAAGTAGAAGAAGTTGTAAATAAAACAATAGATGAATTAAATAAAATTATAGGTCAAGATATAGAGGTAGAAAAAATAAAAATGGAAGATACCCTAGAAGATTTAGGAATATGTCCTATGTGTGAAAAAGGACAGATCCATCAAAAAAAATCTAAAGAGGGAAAAATATTTTATACTTGTTCCGAGGAAAATTGTAAGTTCTTTTTATGGGAAGATTCAAAACATTTTAACAATCCAATAAAAATAACAAAAGCCAAATTAAAAGGACTACTAGCCGGGAAAAAACAAGCTTTTAAAATGAAAAATAAAGAGGGTAAAGAATATGAAGCTTATCTAAAGATCAAAATAAATGGAAGCTATGTAAATTTTGAACTTGACGGATTTGTAGGAAATGATGATAGCGATTTAGGAATATGTCCTATGTGTGAAAAAGGACAGATCCATCAAAAAAAATCTAAAGAGGGAAAAATATTTTATACTTGTTCCGAGGAAAATTGTAAGTTCTTTTTATGGGAAGATTCAAAACATTTTAACAATCCAATAAAAATAACAAAAGCCAAATTAAAAGGACTACTAGCCGGGAAAAAACAAGCTTTTAAAATGAAAAATAAAGAGGGTAAAGAATACGAAGCTTATCTAAAGATCAAAATAAATGGAAGCTATGTAAATTTTGAACTTGACGGATTTGTAAAAAAAGATAAAGAGTAATACTTTTAGTATTACTAAGGAGGTGTAAAATGAAAAGAAAAATATTAATAATAACCCTAAATACTATACTATACATTTCGTCTTTAGCTTTGGAAGTGTATGATCCTGCTAATCATCAAGAAAATATAACTCAAAGAATAGAGAGTGTTAAACAAACATTAGAAGCAATTAAGCAAACTCAAAATCAAATTGAACAATTAAAAAATGATGCAATTAATTTGGCTAGTATAGATGGAATATTAGCAAATAGCCAATTAATTGGATTACAACAAAGTTTTCAAAGTATTTTAGATATTCAAAACAAAGCTAAATCCCAAATAAATGATTTTAAAAATTTTCAGGAACAATTTAAAAATATTTATATTTCTTTTGAGGATTTAAAAAATTTAAATCCAGAACAATATATTTATCAAGCGGATAAAATATTAGAGCAAACAAGAAATATAGCAGAAGATTCATTAAGAACAGTTGGAATAACTAATTCTCAACAAATGCAAAATGACGCACAAAGAGTAAGAGCTTTAATGAGTGCAGCTAATACAGTTCAAGGGCAAAAAGCAGCTATTCAAGCAAATGTACAAATGACAGGAATGACATATCAAGTTTTAAATGATATGAAATTATTACTTTCCCAAAGTCTAGCAACACAAGGTACAGCTATGATGAAAGAAATACAAAAAGAACAAGTAGCAAGAGAAGAATATAACACATTAACAACAGGAAAAATAGATACAAGTAATAAAAGTTCAGGATTAAGAGATTTATTAGAGGGAAAGAATATAAAATAATAAAAGGTGGTTTAAATATGAAAAAATTTTTAATAGGAATTTTAACAATTTTAACATTAACTGGGTGTGGAAGTAATTTCCAGTATGAAAGCAAAGAAGAAAAAAAGGAATTTTTAATAAAACTACTTCAAACAGAAGATAAAAAATTACAACAAGAATATAATGATATTATAAAGGATTTAGAAAGTCAAAATAATGAAAAAGCTTTAGCACAATTAAGAGATTGGAGAGATTTATATTTTTCTTTATCTTCAAGACATGGAAAAGAAATAGATACAAGTAATAAAAGTTCAGGATTAAGAAATTTATTAGAGGGAAAGAATATAGAATAACTAAGAGAGGGAAGTTATGAATACATTAACTGAAGTTTTAAGTATTTTTTTAAAAGCTATAATTAATATTCCTGATAATTTAAAGAATATATCTTTAGGATTATTATGTGTTTTTACCATAATTGACATAACTTTAGAAGTTTTTAACTTAGAAGAAACAGATTGGAATAAATACATAATAAAGAAAGTTTTTAGAGTAGGAATATTAATATATCTTATAACTAATTGGTCTTGGTTGCTCAAAGAAGTTATGTTAGGATTTTTAAAAATTGGAAAAGCTGCCATAAACATAAGTGTAGGAAATAAAGATTTTATAGATAATCCAAGTGATATAATAGATTTAGGGATAGATTTAGGTTTTAAAATATTAGATCAAGGTAGTTGGTCAGCACCTTTGACTTATTTAGTATTAGGAATAATTTTTCTTCTAATAATAATAGGATTTTTCTTTTTAGCTTTTTCAGTTATAATAACTTCTATAGAATATTATTTTTTAACTGGAATAGCAATAATATTTCTTCCTTTTGGCACTTTAAAAGTAGGAGAGAATTATTATACAAATGTTTTTAAATTGGTAGTTGGTTGCGGAATAAAAATGTGTATATTAAATCTAATAATGCTAATTAGTCAACCAATAATTGATAATTTGACAATGAATTTAGGAAATAAAACTAATAATTTTCTTCATGCAGCAGCAGTAATAATAATACTTGCATATATAGCTTTGCAAATTCCAAGTATGGCCGCTTCATTAATGACTGGTAGTCCTGCATTAAATGCTAGTGCTGCACTACAAACTGGATTAGCAGGATTAAGAACAGCAGTAGCAGGAGTTGGGGCAGCAGCTACAACTATAGCAGCCGGAGCCGGAGCATATGCCGGGGCTATGGGTGGGGCTAACTCTATGGCCGATAAAGGAGGAATGGCAGGAAGTAAACTCGGTGGAGCTATAGGAGGAATTTTCGGTCCCGGTGGTGTAGCAGTTGGACAAGCTATAGGTGGAGCATTTGGAACAGCAGTAGGTGGAGTAGCAGGAATGGCAAGCGGAGCAGCACAAGGAGCTTATTCATCATTAAATAAAAATAAAGGAGAAACTAAAACAGACAATAAAAAAGAAGATAATAACGCTAACAATAAAGCAACAAACGCAAATAATAAAACTACTCCAAGTAATACTAATGGTAATACTGACAGCGGATCAGTAAACACAGATACTGGAACTACTCCAAGTAATACTAATGGTAATACTGACAGCGGATCAGTAAACACAGATACTGGAACTACTCCAAGTAATACTAATAGTAATACTGACAACGGATCAGCAAATACAAATACTGGATCTAAATTAAAAAGAGAAGATATGTACTCTAATATAAACCATAAAACTAAATTAAATGGAGAAGAAATTTAATGAAAAAAATAATACTAATTTTTATTATTTTTATAGGTTGTTTATTATCTCAAAGGAATAAATATATAATAAATCCCTCTAAATCTTTAACTAGGGGGATTTATAAAACTTTTCCAGTAGAAACAATAAATAAAGGGGATATAGTAGTTTTTAATATTCCTAATGATATGAAAAAAATGGCTAAAGAAAGAGAATATATCTTAAAAGACGCACAAACATTAATGAAAATAGTAGCAGCAACTAAAGATGATATGGTAACAATAAAAAATGATGAACTCTTTATAAATGGTATATCTTGGGGAAAAATGGCCTATAAAGATAGTCATTCAAGAAAACTAGAGCCTAAAAGTGAAAAAGAATTACAGCCTAAAAATGATGATGAATATTTATTACTTTCTAAAGTGAAAAATTCTTTTGATGGCAGATATATAGGAGTGGTAAAAAGAAAAGATATAATATATAAAGCAGAATTATTTATAAAATTTTAATAAAACAATTGAAAAAAATAATTATATATGATACAATACTATATATGAAAGATTTTTAGGAAACCAAACCT
This sequence comes from Fusobacterium necrogenes, assembly GCF_900450765.1. NCBI lineage: Bacteria > Fusobacteriati > Fusobacteriota > Fusobacteriia > Fusobacteriales > Fusobacteriaceae > Fusobacterium > Fusobacterium necrogenes. The sequence continues at coordinate 5,484 of NZ_UGGU01000002.1, forward strand.
AAGTGTTCAAAAATGCGGTGTGATCGGAAGTTAGGAAACCAAACCTAAGTGTTCAAAAATGCGGTGTGATCGGAAGTTAGGAAACCAAACCTAAGTGTTCAAAAATGCGGTGTGAAAGATAAAAAGTCCTTTAAGGACTTTTTTTTTTACAAGGAGGAAAAATGAAATTAAAAAATAGTGGTGTTTATACAATAAAAGAAGAATTTTTTGAAAAACATCAAGATAAATATTTAAGTGAAAATAGAGGAACAGGACGTCCATATTATTATGTATATAAAGATAAAAAAATTGATGGAATTTATTGGTTAATTCCAATGTCTACTAAATTAGAAAAAGCTATTAATAAAATAAATACTCAATATGGTGGTAATGAGGAAAAATGTCCTTTTTATGTGATAAATACTCAACAAAAAAAATCTGTTTTTCTTATTGGGAATGTTTTTCCTATAACTGAAAAATATATCGAGGGCGAGTTTATAGAAACTTTAACAAATAAACCATTAGTAATAAAAGATACTAAATTAATTCAAAAAATAGAGAAAAAAACAGCTAAATATATAAACTATTCTATGAGAGTAACAAAAGAAAATACTATTAATTTGAAAAAATTATTAAATGAATTAACTGAAGAACTAAAACAAGAGAAAAATATCTCTCAAGAAATAGTTTATAATCCATTGACAGGGCATGAATTAAAAACTCTTAAAGGGTATGAGCTGCCAAAATATGATACTAACCAATGGATCAGTAAAGTAGAAGTTGAAAAAAATAATCTAAAGGTAGTAGATGGATCAGCTGCAACTGTTCCAGTAGTATTAAAGAAAGATGATAAATTAATAACTAAAGATATAGAATTTTATAATATAGCACAATTAGATATATCTAAGGAATTTAAAAAAGAACACTTTAAGGATCTAAAACTAGAGCCTAAAAAAGAACAGAAAATTTCTAAACAAAAAAGTCGCGGTATAGAAAGATAAAAAAAGTAATACTAAAAGTATTACTTTTTTACCTATTTTTAAAAATCCGATAATTAAAATGATATAAAATTACCATGAACTATAAAAATATATATTATGTGTGTTTAGTTCTGCTTCTATTTTTTTTAGAATTTCTATATTCTTTTGTTCTTCTACTGTCTTTGTTAAAAAATTAAAATCCCGTTTAGTTAATTTTAAAAACTTATAATTAAAACTGTCTATATTATCATTTTTTTTCTTCTTTTGCCATACTTCAAAAACTGCTTCTTGTAAATCATAATTTTTATTAAAATACTTTATACATTCGGCCGTTTCTTCAAATTTTTCTAAGCTAATATCCCCGTAATTTACTTTTCTATTTAATTCTTGAATGTCTTTCTCTGATATACTTTTCTTTGTTTTATAAAAATATTGATCTAAACCCATTTTTTTACCTCCTATTTTGAATTTTTCCTATAGGGTACACCTTTAGATGTACCCCTTTTATTTATTGTCTTTCTGCTCTTGCTATTAATATTTCATCTTCTAAATCTTGATATTTTAAGTAGTAACTATTTTCAATTTTTTCTATTCTTATATTTTTTACATCTACTTCTAAAACATCTTGATTTCTGATTAATTCTAATTTTGATTGTAAAGCTTCTAAATAATTTAATTTTTTTCCTTTAAATAAATTTTCTTTGGCTTTCTCTAATGTCATCATATATACTCCTCCCATCAAAAATGATTTTTTTCTTTTTTTTATTTTTTAGTTAGCCAAGAATAAGCAAATTTTCGAGGGAAATCAATATTTTTTTGAAAAGTTTTTGAGGAACGAAGTGTAAAAAAAAGTTTTCAAAAAACTCGAAGAGCTTGATGTTGATTTACCGGGCTGAAAGAGAAAATTTGCAAAAATTCGCAGGCTGAAAAATAAAAAAAGAAATTAAATAAAAAAAACAAGGGATTTATCCCTTGTTACATTATTTAATAATCTTTTCTAAAAAATCGAGCTTCTAAAATCCTTTTTAAGGCCTTTCCAAAAAGTTATAGGTGTTAAATTACCTTTAAAAATTCTTCTTTTTATAAAACACGTACTTTTATAACATATGATATTAACATATTAAAATATATTCATTTGAATACCTTTTTTTTCTTTGATATAAATTTTACAAATCGTTGGGAATGGGAACTCATATTTTTCTAATGTATTTTCAAGACAATGTGTTCTTTTAGCTTCTTTATTAGCTTTATTTATTCTTGCTTCTTTATCTAAAATTACAAAACCATATCTATATCTTTTAGATCTATTCTCTCCTACTTTTCTTACATTTAATATATATTGATTTCCAGTTGAAATATGTATTTGTAATTTATTAGTATTTGTTAAATCTAATAAGTCTTTATATTTTATTTTTACAAAACAGAGTTTTATTTCTTTACTTTTTTTATTTTGTCCATATCCTATTGTCCTAAATAAAGTAATAAAACTAAATCTAAGATGATATTTTTCTTGTAATTTATAAAATGTTAAAAAACGAGGATCTGTTTTAGGCTCTACATTTGTTTCAAAAGTACATAAAGTTAAAGTTTTATCTAGTTTTTCTTTATCTAGTCTATTTATAGGAAAAGATTTTGTAGCAGAATTTATATTAATATTGATATTTTCTACCCCTTTTAAAATAACTGGAAAATTTTGATGTAATTTTTTATTATCATTAATTTTTTTATAAAATTTCTCTAACTTTCCTAAATTCTCTTCTATTATTTTTAATGTATCTTTATTTGAAGTATAGTTTATTTTTCTAATATACTCGCCGTCACTATCCATAGATAAATTTATAGTATTTTCTTCTATAAACTCCATCATTCTATCTTGTTGATGTAAATATTTACTCCATTCTTCCCTTTGTTTATCAAGTGATTTACTCTTCATTTTTCCTCCAATTTTTATAACATATGATATTATCATATTTATGCTTGATAAAAAATTCTTCTAATAATTGATAAGGATATTTTTCCTTTTCTTTTTCCATTCCATTTAAAATAATTTCAAATAACTCTTCTAAGATTCCATCAACATTTTTTTCATATTTTTTTATAAAGTCAATAGTATTATCTATTTCTTCTGTTTTATCTTCAAATGTTACCTCATTAGCTGTTAAATGAAATATATCTGTAAATCCTTTACTTTTAGCAAAATTATCAAGTAAATAAAAACTCCATTCTAAAAACTCTTCCTTTGCTTCTTCCTCTTGGTATTCACTCATCACAAATTTTATGTACTCAATAATTTTTTTCATTTTTACCCCCCTTTTTTTATATAATATGTTAATATCATATGTATCTATTATAACAAAAATACTGTTTATAGTCTATATAAAAAAACAAGGATTTTTCCTTGTTTATAAATTTTCTGCTTTTATTACTAAAGTTTTATTTTTTACTTTATAGTATAATTCTTCCGTATCTTTATTTACTTTCTTTATCATTTTTTTATCACTTAAAGGTTTTAGAAAAAATTTCTTTTCCCCTAAGAAAAGTTTATCTTCTTCAATCTTCTCTATTTTATAATATTTATTTTTCTGTATAAAATTAGTACTTAAATATAAATCTTTTCCATCTTGATATACTAGATAATCTTTATTTTTTATAAGAATATAATCTATTTCCTTTAATTGTAAATAATTCATATAAGTACCTAAATAGTTTTCTAAAGCAACATCATCATAATCTAAAATTAGTTGCTTATCTCTAAACTCTGATCCAATAGTAATTAATTTATCTGTAGGATCATTTTTAGCAATAATTATTCTTCCATTTTCTGCTATTCTTTCAAATCCTCTTATACTTAAAAGTAAATCTTTATCAACTAAACTATAAAGATAAAATACCATTATTATTAATATAATTTCTAAAAACCACTTAACATTATCTAATTTTTTCATAAACTCTCCTTTTTTCTTTTATTTCAAGCTAATTATATCATAAGTTTTTAAAGGTTTTAAGAATTTCTTTTTGTTCCTCTAAATTTATTTTTTCTTTTCTTATAGATTCGTTTTTATCTTTTTCTTCAATAAGTTTATAAATTTCATTTCTAATATTGTTAATCTGCTTATAGCCTTTTGAAGAAATTACTTTATCTTTCAAATGTTTTTTTTCATCTAAAGATAATTCAAGGTTATTATCTATTTCTATCATGGTATCAATTTTTTCAATCAATTCGTTTAACTCATAGTTATCAAAGTGTAAAGTCTTTTTAATATCTATATCTATATATTTATCTAATCCTATCTTTTTGAGATTATACTCTTTAGTCAAAGAAATATAATTTCTCCTAGGAAAGTTTTTAAATTTTTCTATCTCTCCTACTATAACTCTAAAATGCTTATTTATATTCGGTTCTATAATTTCTATTTCTTCATTTATTATAGTAAATGTCAAAATTACTGTTGAAAATACTATTCCTAAAGCTATACCATATGATGGTATTATACAATTTTCTATTATATTCATACAGTTTATTTTTTTTTTTAAAATTATAGAATAAATTATGTTTATAATAAATAAAATTCCTAAAATAACAAGTACTATTGCACACATTAAACCAAATAATATTGTTATCCTTAAAAATTTCTCCATTATTAATCCATTTTTAATTCCATGTATCATCATTATAAGAAGATGTATATATTTTATATTTATCAAAAAATCTACTATTTCAACCATAAAATCCTCCTTATTAATTGAATTTTTAGGAGTTTTACTATATAATGTAATTGCTAGGTACTTATATAGTGCTCCTCCATAATAATACTTTATTGTGGGGGGCTTTTTTTATTTAATTTCTACTTTTCTTATTTTTATTACTTTATCATCACTTATAGAAATTTCAATATTATCCCCCTCTTTGAGTTCTAAATCTTCCCAAAAATTTTTAGGAATTAAAACTCTCCAATGTTGATTATTGACACCTCCTTTACTTAATTTAAACTTTTTAATTACCTTATCATTCAAATAAATACCTCCTTTCTATAACGTACGTTTTGTACGTTATAATTTATCATAACACATTTAATTATTTAAGTCAATCTTTTTATCAATAATTATACTTTTTGATAAAAAAATAATAATACGATTTTATTAGAGTAAGCAGCCGTCTTTTTTTGAAAAAACTTTATCAAAATTATTATTTTTTCTTCTATATATTTTGATTGATTTTTACTTATTTTTATTATATAATTTATATAATATGTTAATATCATATGTAAGTAAGAGTGGGAGGAATTATGAGAAAATATTTATATATACGTGTTTCCACTAGAGAACAAAACGAGGACAGACAATTAAAATTAAAAGAAAAATATAATTTAAGAAATTCAGATATTTTTATTGATAAGTCTACAGGAAAAAATTTCAACCGGCCTGAATATCAAAAATTAAAAGAAGAAATACAATCAGGAGATACATTAATTATAATGAGCTTGGATCGTTTAGGAAGAAATAAAAAGCAATCTCTTGATGAACTAAGAGAACTTAAACAAAAAGGAATTAGATTAGTTGTTGATGATATTCCTACAACTGCTATTGAGTTAGATGATAATAAATTAATAATAGAAATGATAAATAATATATTAATTGAAGTTTATGCTACTTTGGCAGAAGAAGAACTAAATATCTCAACCAAAAGGAGAGAACAAGGAATTGCCGCCATGCCAATTAATGAAAATGGAAAAAAATATTCTAAAAAGACTGGCAGGGAAGTAGGTAGGCCTAATAAACAAAAAACTCTTTCTAAAGAACAACAACGTTATATTAAAGCTTGGATAGAAAAAAGTATAAAATTATCTGACTGTATTAAATTTACTGGATTAAGTCAAGCTACTTTATACAGAATAAAAAGTCATTTTTATAAAAATATAGAAGAGTAATACTAAAAGTATTACTCTTCTATTTCTTTTTCTAAAGTTTCTATATCAAATTTTTCATATTTTACATTTTTTCTAATTTTATGGGTAAAATAAATAATAAATAAAATTTCTTCTATTTCCTTAGTTTCTTCATCTTCTAAAAGATTTTTTGTATTTAACAAAATTTTAGAGATCTCCTGATATTTTTCAAATTCTTCTTGTTCTTCTAAACTTAATGACTTTTTTAAACTCTCAATATCTTTTTTATTTTTTAAAAATTTATTAACTCCTAATTTTTCCCCTACAGCTGCACCAAATTTATTTTTACTTAAATTTATTCCTCTAATAAAACTAAAAATATATCCTGTCAAATTATAAAATGGGTACGTACTCCAATTTTTATAAAATTCTTGATCTGTACCATACAATTTACACAGCTTTTCTATTGCTTCTACTGGAATTTTTTTAGTTTTTCCATCTTCATATCTCGTAAATGTTGCTATTGGTATTCCAGTTTGTTTTACTGCACTATCTAAAGATATTTTTCTTTTTTTTCTACTATCTTTTAATTTCTTGTAATTGAATGTATTTTCAAAAAAATCTTCTAAAATAGGATCTAACATATTATACCTCTTTTTATAATAAAATTGATTAATAATTTATTTATACTATATTTTTCTACTAAATGCAATCTATTTTAGTCAAAAAAATAAAGTATTACTAAAAGTATTACTTGACATTCTCCATTAAAAGTATTATACTTTAATTAAGTAATACTAATAGTAATACCCTATGGCTTATCATAATATAAATACTTTATTTTACTATATTTCTTTAATGTTATATTATGTAAAAAAGAAGTCTATATCAGACTTCTTTCTAAGATATATGATATATACCTAACTCGCAACTAGATTATATCACATATCTAAAAAAAAATAAAGGAGTGATATAATGAAAACAACAATTTTAGAAAATGGATTAATTGAATGTTATTTTAAAGCTCTTGATGTTACTTATCTAGTAGATGATATGGACAAAGCAATATTAATTGGTATGGCTTTAGGATATTACAACAAAAACTTACAATCAAAATAATTAGGAGGGATTTTATGAAAAAGTTATCTGATGAACAAAAGAAATTATTGTTAAATATGCTAATTGAAGATGTACCTTTTACACAAATCAGAAAAAATTTAGGTTTAGGGCTAAGTTATAACTTAAAAACTCTATGTGAATACTTAGGACAAAAATATATAAAAGCTTATAATTTACATATAAACAATTTTAATAAGAAAGATCTTGCATTAATAGAAAGTAATACTAATAATATTACTAATGAAGAAATTTTAACAAAAGAAGATTTTTTAAAAGGAATGGACTTTCTAGTATCAAAATTAGCAGAAAATAAAAATATTCCTTTAGTCGAATTTGATTCTAAAATTAAAAATAATGATGATGAAATACTTGAAATAGTTGCTCTTCCTAAAGTTCTACCTCAAAGACTTCAAGGAGAAAATTATATAATTAAGCAAACCTCTGTTAAAGTTGTAGACAATGTATGGCAAGAATTTCAACAATTTGTAAAAAGTCACAAAAATTATTCAGGTATTGAGTATTTATCACTTGCAATACTCGAATTTTTAGAAAAATATAGAACTAATTAAATGGTATAAGAACATATGTTATACTAAATATTCAAAAATAAACTTGACAAATTGACATTAAAAATTATAAAATAGTTAAAATTAATATAGTAAAAAAATAGCTCCTAAAATGCTGGCAACATTTTAAGAGCTTCTTAACAAAGTTAGCACCATCTAACTATGTTTTTAACTTTTGTAAATATTATACTCTTTTTTTGGGAGTGCGTCAACCCCAATTTTAAAGATTTACAATATAATATTTTCCTAAAAATAGTGAAAGAACAGGTACTAACTTCGTTGAGATCTGTTCTTTTTTTGCTATAAAAAATAGGAGGAATTTATGGACTTTAATTTAACACAAGAACAAAAAGAAGCATTGGGAATTGTAGATGAAAGAAAAGACTTTTACTTTAGAGTTGAAAACGCAGCTATAGATAATCCAAAACTATTTGATACTGATAGAGAGTTTATTCTATTTATAGTCTTATCAAGATATTGTAATGGGCAAGTAGGATATCCAAGTTTAGAAACATTAGCAAAAAAAAGTCGTTGCTCTAAAAAAAATATGTTAATAGCTTTAAAAGGATTGATAGAAAAAGGGTTAGTAAAAAAAGTTCAAAGATACAATCCAGAAAATAATAGTTATCAAAGTAATTTATATTCAGTTCAAAATATAAAAGAATATATTAGTAAAGATAAAGATTTAGCAGAAACTAAAGAAGGTAGTGTCGGTAGCGACACTAGGGTAGTATCGGTAGCGACACTAGGAGGTAGTGTCGGTAGCGACACTAGGGTAGTATCGGTAGCGACACTTAATAAAGAACAAGTTATAAAGAACAATAAAAAAAATCATGGTATAGATGATGAACTTGATTTTTTTGAAAATTTATTTAAGGAATTTGAAATAAACTTCACTAAAACAAATAAAAATTCGGTATTAAAATTAAGAAAACATTTATCACTTAAAGATACAGAAAACTATTTGAGAGAAACTTATATAGCAATAAAAGAAAATAAAGATGTAAAAAATATAGCTGCTTTATTTTCTACCAAAATAGCAAAAGAAGAAAGACAAATTAATTCTAAAAAAAATAAAGAATATACAGAAAAAAATGATACTATAGAAAAACCTATAGAGATAGAAAAAAATAATAGCACAGAAAGATCTACAGAAATAGACTATATGGCAATATATGAAAACTTAGATATTTATGATAAATTAAAAATAGAAGAAGAAGCAATAAATCTCTTAGTTCAGGAACAACAAATTGAAGAAACTTTTATTCTAAAAACAAAAGAAGCTCAACCCACAATTTACAATGGAATGATGAAAAGCTATTTAAAACGTGTAATACTTAAATATAATGGTTTTAAATCCGTTGTTTAGATATATAACTAAAATAACAAAATCGTTTTTAAGCATATTTTAGAGCTTTTTAAAAGGTAGTGTGTATTGAATGAAATTAATTGTATATTTTCTTATTATCATTGTAAGTTTATTAATAATTATCATGGATATTTTTAAATTTTTAGGGTATTTCTTTATTTTTGAAATAATTTTTATATATCTAGCTGATAAAACTCAAACTAGAGCTTTAATTTATCTTACAACTTCATCAATATTTTGTTTTGCTATTTTTTATGGATATTTTGCTATTATAGATTTCTTGGTTGGTGTAAAAATAGGATTGATACAGAGCCTAGAAAAAGATCAATAAAGATTGATTTTTTTTAGAAAAAATGGTATAATTTTATCAAGAAACAAAGAACAAAAAACCAAGAAAAAATAAAAAGGAGTGGTTTTTATGACTGAAAAAGAAAAATATTTTGATGATTTTTTTGAAACTTGTAAAAAACTTTCTTTAGAAGAAATGAGAGAAATAGCATTTAATGCTAAAGATGATGAAACTAGATTTTTTATAAGTTCAATTATTGATTATTTTATTGAAATTAGTTTTAATAAAGCTTTAGAAACTGAAAAATATTAATCAATAGGATGTTTTTTATGAATGAAAAAAAATTATATATTTTTGCGGGAGTAAATGGAGCAGGAAAATCAACTTTATATAGATTATCTTCAATACATTATAAAACTTTTGATTTTGGGGAAAGAATTAATACTGATGAAATTGTTAATCAAATTGGAGATTGGAGAAATCCAAAAGATCAAATAATGGCTGCAAGAATAGCTTTAACTAAAAGAAAAGAATATATAAAGCAAGGAATATCATTCAATCAAGAAACAACTCTTACAGGAAATAGTATTTTAAAAGCTATTGAAGAAGCTAAAAAAAATAGATATAAAGTAATTATGGCTTATGTAGGGGTTGAAAGTCCTGAAATAGCAAAAGAACGGGTAAAAATAAGAGTAGAAAAGGGTGGACATGATATTCCTAATGAGATAATAGAGAAAAGATATTATGAAAGTTTAAAGAACTTAGAAAAAATAGCACCTTTATGTGATAATTTAATTATATATGATAATAGCCAAAAAAAGCATATAGAAGTTTTAGAAAAAAAAGACAATACTATAAGATATTTAATAAATGAGTATAAAATCCCTGATTGGGTAAAAGAAATAAAAGTTGTTCTTGAAAAACAGCTAGAAAATGAAAAAAATCTTTCCCAACAAATAGCCTATAATCCATTGACAGGGCATGAATTAAAAACTCTTAAAGGGTATGAGGATCTAAAACTAGAGCCTAAAAAAGAACAGAAAATTTCTAAACAAAAAAGTCGTAGTATAGAAAGATAGAGGTAAAATATGAAGTTTGATAAAATAATAGCAATTTCTTCAAAAAAACAAATTACTTTACCTAAGAAAGTTTATGAAGAGTTAGGATTTACAGATCAAGTTAGATTAGTAGTAGATGATGATAATTCTATAAAATTATTTCCAGTAATTAAAGAGAAAAAAAGTGATGTCTTAGAAGAATTAATAAAAAAAGGATTATCAGGAGAAGAACTTTTAAAAGAATTTAAAAAGAGAGAGGAAAAAGAATGAATGTTTTAATTTTATTATCAATATTTTTTGTAGTAATAGGAGTAATAATGTTACTTTTAGGTTTTAAAGCAGGAGAACGTGGCGGAATAAAATTAGTATATTCAGGATCAGTAGTTATAGTTATTGCATTTATGATATTTTATATAAATTTACAACTAAGAGATATAAAAGCTAAAAAAGACTATTTAATAAAAATAGAGCAAGTTTTATCTAAAAAAAATGTTCCTAATAAAGAATTAATTGTAAAAGAATTAAAAAATAAAACTTTAGAAGAGTTACAAGAATACTATTTAAAAAAATTAGAAGAATAAAGGAGTTTTAATGTTATTAGAGTTATTTTATCTAACTACTGTAATGATTGTAATAAGTAGCATAGGAATTTTAATAAGTATAACTCAAAATAGAAGAAAAGGAATGTTTTTTTCTGTGGAGTATTAACAGTAGCGGCAATAGTTTCATATATAGGATTTTACTTGACTTTATTTAAACTTTCTTAATATTAAAGAAAAGTAATACTTTTAGTATTACTTTTCTTTAAAAAAATTAGGTAGATTTTTAATCTACCTAAAGCAAAGAATTTAATATTAAGATATTTTCAATTAAGTAATCTTCATTTTCAATTAATTTATCCTTTTCTTTCTTCGGATCAAGTTCTATACACCATGTAATATATTTTAGAATATCACTAAAAGAAAAGTCAGAATATAACATTATATTTGGGATTCTATTTCGATCTAAACTATTGTATATTTTTAAAAGCGGTTTTGATAATTTTCTTGAGATCTCTGTATTAATGGGTTTTTCAGCTAATAAATAATTAAATGCTAACATATTTTTAGGCATAGATATTACCTCCTAAAAAATTACTGGTTAAAAAAGTTTTTATATCCTATCTCTGAAATTAAATATTTTAAAGCTTCAATATAATTTTTAAATTCTGTATGACACATGGGCAGATCATTCATCAATGTTGTTACTCTCCAGTCTTTAACTTTTGTACTTGTTAGATGTAAAATATAAGTAAATTCTTTAATTTTAAAGATTCTAACAATTTGATTTTTAGGATCTCTAAATTGAGAATAAAATTCTTCTTCTAGGTCATCATATTGATCTAATAATTCTATATTTTTTAGTAAATTATTTACAAAATTTCTATCATCTAAATTTATTAAAGATAAATAATTCATAAGTTCCCCCCTTTTTATTTAGTTAGTATAGGGGAAAATGTCCCCTATAATTTGTGTAAAAAATTTTTTATTTCTAAAACTTCTTCAATCTCTTCATCAGTAAGGCCGTCTATTAATTCTTCTAGCTCATTTTCTATTGTAATAATTTGCTCAATTTTTTTTAATTCAATGTCATATATTGAATAGCCATTACTTACAATTAATTCTTCTAACTTTCCTTTTTGATCCCTTAAATTCTCGTCAGCACAGATATAGAAATCTCCGATTGTATTGTAATATAGATTTTTTCTGCACCATTGATAAAATGAAAGGTCAAAATTTTGTTCTTCTACCATATCATTAAAAAATCTTTCTAATACTTCTTCAGCTCTTCCCTCATTTTCCATCATACTTCTGAAATCTTCATATAATCTAACATTTAGCATTTTAAAACCTCCTATTTTTAATTCTTTAAAAGTTTTTTAAATATCTTTTTAACATCTTTTCAACATTTTTTAAAGTTGTTCCATATGGATACCAATGTTGTTTTCTCGAATATAAATTATCCATTTCTTCATAATATACATAGTATTTTACTTTTTTGTTTTTTATTTCTTTTCTAATATATAGTTCTATTAATATATCTAAATCCTCCTCTTCATTTCTTTCTGTTTTTTTAAGGCGTAGGCTCCCATTTGTTAAAATTTCCTTTTTTGCTTTCTCTAATGTCATCATATATACTCCTCCCATCAAAAATGATTTTTTTCTTTTTTTATTTTTTAGTTAGCCAAGAATAAGCAAATTTTCGAGGGAAATCAATATTTTTTTGAAAAGTAAAGTTTTTGAGGAACGAAGTGTAAAAAAAAGTTTTCAAAAAACTCGAAGAGCTTGATGTTGATTTACCGGGCTGAAAGAGAAAATTTGCAAAAATTCGCAGGCTGAAAAATAAAAAAAGAAATTAAATAAAAAAAAACAAGGGATTTATCCCTTGTTTCCTTATTAGCATTATAGTGCCATTGATAATTGAGCTTTTTTATCTTTTGATTTTTCTTTTACTTTTTCCTTACCTAATTCTTTGCTAATAACCTTTTCATAGCCTAATACTCTATCAGTTACTTTTTCTGCCTGTGCTGCTGCTCTAAATAGAACATTAGGGTCATTTTTTAATAGTTGTACCCAACTTTGAATATAAGCTTTGTTATTCTCAAAATTATATTTTAAGCCTTTTTCTTGTCCTATAAAAACACTTGAAAACTCTGCTATTAATTCTTCATAAGCATAATCTTTAGTACCAAATTTATTATTAAGAGGTCTATTTAATCTACTTGGGTGGCCTGTTGAATGTGCTATTTCATGCAACATGGTAGCATAATAGGAATTTGCACTTTTAAAACTTTCTCTTGGTGGCATACATATTTTATCATCAGTAACTGAATAAAAAGCCATATCCCCGCCAAATGTTATTGGAACACCACAGTTTTGTTCTATAAGTTTGATTTTATTATAATTAACAGATCTTTTCTTTTCCTCAAGTGGAGGAATACCCTCTATTTGTTCTGCATTGAAAACATTGAAAGTTTTACAGAATGTTTTTACGTTAGTTTTAAGGTATTGTCTTTTTTCTTCTTTTGATAAGGTTTTAATAAAGTCTATATCTAAATCTTTTTTTGTAGAAGTGTCATAATATTTAAAAACTTCTAAAGTAACAGATTTAGCACCTTTTTTTATTTTCCAACCTTGCTCTTTTGCCTGTAAAAACGTTACCCATCTAGGATCTTTATAGTTATGTTTTACAGCTTCAAGAGATAGTTTAATACTATTTCCACCTTTATATCTTGCTCCAGTAGTTGGGTTATAACTAGGGTTTTCCCAAGATTTTTCCCATGGAATTTTATTGTTTTCTAAGGATTTAATAACTTCTTCAACAAATTGTTTTCTACTTTCCTTAAATTTATCTTTAATATCAGCTTGCTTATATGTTTCTCTTTTAAATTTAATACTTTCCTCACTTATTTCTGTTTCTTTCATCTGATTTTTTCTAAGATTTTTGAGTAACATTCCCTCTTCACTAAAACTAAATATATCATTACCTATTATATAATGATCTGTAAGTTGTTTTTCAAGAAGAATAGAAAGATCTTCTATTGCTTCTGTTAAGCTTATATCTTGTTTAGATGGCCTAACATTTCCTGATGGGTGATTATGGATCAATTGAATACCTTTTATATCTTCTCTTAATAACGTTGAAGTTACTATTCTTAAATCAACTTGAGATTTATCTATTTGTCCTACAAAAGGATTTATAATATCTTTAATATTATTATTTTGATCGTATAATATTACCCCTAATTGTTCTTGTGAAAGGCCGCCATAAGTTTTAATTAAAGTATTTTTAACTTCTTCTCTATTCTCAATTAAATTAAGTCCTTTTAATTCCTGTTTAGCAATATGATTTGCAAACTCTCTATATTCTTCATCATAAGAAAAGTTTTTAATTTCTTTTGAAAAATAATTTTTATTACTAGGACTAGGAGAAAAATCAGCAAAATAAATATAATCATCATAAATAATTTTATTATCTCCAGTTATAACTTGTCCTGTAAGTTTACTATATCCAATATCTTCTAGTTTATCTGTAATATATTCTAAATCTTTAAATGGTTCAGTATAAGAAATTTTTCTTAATTCAGTAGATTTAAGATCAGGAAGATTAGCAGTTAATATAAATTTTGTAGCAGAAGTGTCATAAGTATCTTTGATAACATCTTTAATAGTGTAGTCATTAATATCAAAATTTTTACATGTTCTAATTTTCCCTGAATTATTTACCATAATAACTTGTATTTCATTTTTATTTGGAGGGTATGCGTTAATAAATTCAAGAAGTTCTTTTTCTATATTTACAGACACTTGTAATTCTCTATTTTTTAAAAACTCAAAATAAGCTGATAATTCTTGAACTTCATTATTTCTATATTTTTGATAAAGTTCTTCTTTAGACTCACAATCAAAATATTTATAAAAACTATTCTTCATGCTTCATCACTTCATTTGCATAAGCTATGAACTCTTGGTATTCTTGAACAATAGAATTATTTTTATTTTCAGGATCATTTAAAAAATCATATAATTCATCAAAAGATTTTAAGTTTAGATCTTCCATTAATTTTTTTAAACCATTATTCATAAAATATACCTCCTATTTCTTTAGATATTTATAAATTAATATTAGAAATATAAAAATTAATATACTGATATGTCCAGTAATTATAATAAAAAAAGTTATTGTTTTAAAAGTGTAGAAGCTACTTTTTCATCTATAATAAATTCTTCCCCCGAAAAATCGTTATAATCTCCTGTTTCATCAACTAAAAGGCCTAATTCATCAGCTATTTCATCAGGAGTTTTTCCAGTAAAAGGATTTCCTAAATATAAACCATTACTATATTGTACTTTTTCGATTTCGTTTCCTAATCTATCATATCTTGTAACCCAACCATCTATACCTAAAGCGTTTTTCATTCCTTTTTCTTTAATTGTTACTCCATCTTCGTAGTAAGCAATATATTCAATAGGGTAAGATATATCTTGATTCTCTTGCTTGATTTTTTGACTTTCTAGCTTGATTTCTTTTTTTTCTTCTTTAATTTCTTGATTTTTTTCAAATAAAAAACTAAATATTTTTTTTATCATTTTTTTTCTCTCCTTTTTTTAAAAAGTATAATTTTCCTTTTACATTACAATCATTAATATAATTTTGATCTTTTTTATGTAAACTATAACAATATCCGGTAATAATATCAAGATTAATATTTATCAAATTTGCTATTTCAAATAAAGCACCAATTCCAATTAATTTATGATTTCTTGCTTTTTTTTCTTCTGTAGTTAGAGTAATGACAGTTTCCTTATCATGTTCTTCTATTTCTTTAAATATTTTTTCGCCATCATTTTTTAGAGATTCTTTTTCTAAAGGACTAACATTTTTAAATTTCAATAAATGTCCTAAAATTATATAAGTACCATATTCAATTATGTATGTTATTTCTGCTACTAATCCAAATTTTAATAAAATTCTTGCTCTTAATTTTCTTTCGTTATTCCTCTTTTTCTGTTCCTCTATCTTCTCCTTTCTCGTCAATGTTTTCATCTTCTTTTTGCTCTCTAGTAGTTTCTTCTTTAGTGTCTGATGTGTTTTGATTAAACATTTTAAAGTCATTAGAATGATCCTTTATTTCGATTTTTATTTGATTTGAATTAGTAAAGAAAATAGACTTTCCAGTAACTGGCTCTTGTTCTTCTTGCTGAATATAATTTTCATCATAAATATCTAAATCCTCTTCTGCATATATTAAAGAAAATAAATTAATTAAAATAATGATTAATAATAATTTTTTCATAATGAAATACCCCTTTCTTTCTCTCTTTCTAATTTTATTTCAAGATTATTATATCCTCTTTCTTCTTGAGGTTGTAAAACTTCACTTAAATTAAATGATAGTTCTTTAAATTTATTAGTATTATATAATTTTCTAATAGAATTAGGAGTTAATTTAATTCCTCTTTCTTTAATGTATTTTTTATCTTCCATTTCCTTAATAATTTGTAATTTCTTAAATGCTAAGGATCTTTCATTATTAATAACTTTTAAATCTTTTTCTAATTTAGATAAGGATTTTTTAAAAGATGAAATAATATTTTCTTTTTTTTGATTAAAAGATTTATTATTTTTATATCTTTGTATAATTTTTCTTTCTATTTCATAATAAGTTGATAGTTCTTTTTCTTTAGTTTTAATCTCTTTCATAATAAATGGTTTTTTCAAGAAATTAGAAGAGGTATATTCTTTTTCTAATCTTTCTTTTTCATTTTCTAAACTTTGAATAACTTTGTAATTTGATGAAAACTTACCTTTACTTACTTTATTTATAGTAATTAAATCTATTGAAGTAAGATTTTCTTTTACTGGATCAGAAGATAACAATTCATTTATATTTGTAATGGCAGTCTTTATTTTTATTTCTTTATCATTTAACATAGAAATATTATTTTTCTCATTAGTTCTTATTTCATTAAAAATAATATTTTTATCAACACTATTAATTTTTTCAAGATCGTTATATTTAGTTTCGATAACATTAGAAATTATTTCTATATTTACACCAGTTAAAAATATAGACTTACTATATTTTTCAGGATTATTTTTTTCTATAAAATAATTATATAATGTTTTATTTCTTTCTAAATCCGCCATTAAATTAATATTATCCATAATTAAGGTTTTATGACGTTCAAATGTAGGAAGTGAATTTCTTTCCTCTAATCTATTTTGTAAAATTTCATTAATAACAGATCTTTCTATTGAAGTATTATTATCTATTAAATTAGTAAGTTTATCAAGTTCTTCAATACTATGTTTTTTATTTAATTCATTGATGATATTATTAGATTGAGTATTATTTTTTTCAATTTTTAAATTAAGTTCTTTAATGTCATTTTCTAAAACTTTTATAGATGATTCATCAGAAAATAGTCTAGCATTGATAAGGGCAGTATTTTTAGCTTTTAATTCTTCTTTGTATTTTAAAGTACTTTTAATAATACCCTCAATCTTGTAATTAGTCAGGATTTGAGTAGCTTTATAATTACTAGAAACAAGTTTAAATTCTTCTAATTTATACATTAATTCTAATGTATTTTTCTTAATGTATTTTTCTCTTATTTTAATAGCTGTATTCTTAGTTTTTTCCTCATCAAATTCTTTCTTACTAACTGTATATTCTTTTTTATAAATATTTTTTAGATTTTCTAGGTGCATTTCTTTTTCACGAACTAAATCTCTTTTTAATTGTTCTACAATTCTATTATATTTATAAGATAATATATGAGTATCAGCTAACTCTAAAATTTTATTTTCTAAATTTGATTTTTTTCTTAGTAAAATTTCATTAGTTGGATTAGCAATTAATGATTTTTCAACTCTTCTTAATTCATAGTAATTTTTATTAAGTTCTCCTTTAGTAAGTATATTTAAAGTAAGTTTTTTAATTGCTCCCTCATCTAATTTATTTATTTCATCTAATCTCTCAATAATTTCAAATTCTTTAGGAATAATTTTTCCTTTTCTAATATTTAGTTTTCTTTCTTTTTCTTTTTTTAATTTTTTAGCTTGGTTGAAATTATCAACTTGTTTCTTCTCTTTATCAGAAAGTTTATTATATCCTACAGTCTTTAATTTTTTTATAATTTTACCTGAAAGATTAATAGCTTTTCTTTCTAAACTTTCTGCTTTGTTTAAATCTCCTTGTTCAAGAGCTTCCTTTCTTCTTTCAGCTAAAGATCTACAGTCTACCCTTTCAGAAAAACCATTTTTTTCTAAGCTTGCATTTTGCAAAATTTCCCAAGATTTTCTAAGCTGCAATAATCTTTTTTTTGATTGCCATATTCTATCTTTTTTGGCACCGCCTAAACTAGGATTTTTAGTATTAGCTTTTTTAAAAAATCTCTCTTTTTCTCTTTCTACATTATCTAATTTTCTTTCAGAAAACATTAAATGACAATGTAGATTTTTCTCTCCAGTTTCTTGATTAAAACTTTCATGTATAGCAAATGTATATGGGAAGTTCTCTCCAATTTCTTTTGTTACGAAATCTTTGATAAGATTAATAGCTTCTTGATGATTTAACTCATTAGGAATATTTAATTCAAACTCTCTATAAGCATTTCTATTTACTCCTTCAAATTCATCTGCTGCACACCAAAAATCAAGGGCATTATTACCACTAAATAGAGGTAAATTTCCATGCTCTTTATATATTAAATCCTCTTTATATTTGTATTTACTTTCTCTCAAAATATATGCAGCATGACTACCTGCATATCCTACTTTTCCTCTTTTATATGACAACCTATATTCAGCCATATTACACCTCCTTTTTTTAAATGGCGAGAGCCTTAAAAAAACACGATTGCATATCTCTGAAAGAGATATGCGTAAGCGTGCCTTTTCTATTTTTAAAAAAAAATTGCCGAATGACAAATTTTTTTTTACTCTGTATTCTTAATACAGAAATAGAAAAGGATTTTTTATTATTTACAATAAAATTATATCATAAATTATTGATTTTTTGAAGAATTTATTATATAATAGAAAAAAATATTTTACAAATATAGTATTAATTATTTGTAAAACAAATATCAAAATAACTTAGGAGGAAATAGGAGGAAAAATGAAAAAAATTATTAAAAAAAATTTAAAAATTTTTCTATTATTATTAGCTATAATAGCTATATCTAGTAGTTCTTTTGCAAGTGCTACTGACTTGCCATGGGAAGGGCCATTAGATAAATTATTGAAGTCATTTACTGGGCCAGTTGCTAGAGCTGTATCGATTATAGCTGTAGTTGCTTGTGGTGGTATGGTGGCTTTTGGAGAAGCTGGATCAGCTATGAAAAGAATGTTAAATATAGTGTTTGGAATATCAATAGTTTTTGCAGCAGTTACATGGGTTCCAACTTTCTTTGGATTTACAGGATCAGCATTATTTTAATAAGAGGTAAACTATGGAAGATAAAAGAAGTTATATGCAAGAAGTTACACCTAAAAAAGACACTTCTTCAAATCCGTATTCAGACTGGAATGATAGATATTTTAAATTAAATAGATCTAAAAGAAATTGGCAAATAGCTTTTTTAGTTTCAAGTATTATAACTTTATTCTCTTTAGTTATTATTTTAAAAATGTCAACACAAATTTCAGTAGTTCCATATATAATAGAAGTTGATAAGGAATTAGGGATTATTAGAAATATAGGAGATTTAAGAAATATTCATTATCAACCAGGAGATCAAAATATTATAGCTGTACTAAATGAACATATTAAGTCTACAAGAGCAATTCCATTAGATCCTGTACGATATGGAAAAGACATTCAAGAACAATATGCTTTTTTAACAGAAGTTACTCAACAAAAATTACTTGAAAATATTGAAAAAGATAATGTACAACAAAAAATGAAAAATAGAGAGAGTAGAGATATAAATATTACATCTATTTTAAAAATAAGAGAGAAAACATTTCAGGTAAGATGGATAGAAAAAAACTATACAGAAAATGGAAATATTTATTCTGAAAATAATATGACAGGAATATTTACTGTTGATTTTATTAATCCAAAAGAACTAAATGAGAATATTTTAATATTAAATCCAATGGGAATTGTTATTACAGATTTTAGTATTTCTAGGGAAAATTTTTAGTAGTAAGGGGATTTTCCCTTACTATTTTTTATCTTATTATAAAAAGGAGAAATTATGAAAAAATTAATATTATGTACATTATTTATATTAGCAGCAAACTCATATTCAAATGAGGTTATTTATGAAGATTTTTCTTTTAAAGAGCCAGTAATTCAAACTGGATTGAAACAAGCTAAACAAAATGTAAAAACTACTTTTGTCTATAATGAAAATGACATGTATAGAATATATGCAAGAGCCGGATTTATAACAACTATTAATCTAAATCCTGATGAAGAAGTAACATACTTAGCAGGAGGAGATACAGCAAGATGGGTAATAGATGTTGGAATGGCAGGAAGTTCACAAGGACAACACCCAATACTTGCTATTAAACCATTTTTTCCAGGAATAAAAACTAATTTAATTGTAAGCACTAATAAAAGAACTTATCAATTCTTTTTACATAGTGCTAATGAATGGTATAATCCGACAGTAAGTTTTGTATATCCTCATGATCAACTTATGGCAAAAATAAAAGAACAAAAATTAAAAGAAGAAAGTACACCAATTAATTTAGATTCATTAAATTATAAATATGAATGGAAAAAAACAAAAGATAGATGGTGTCCGCAACAAGTATTTGATGATGGAGAAAAAACATTCATTTTAATGCCTGAAAAAGTTGAACAAGGAGAATTACCAATATTATTAATTCGTGATGAACAAACTGGAGAGGGAGCTATCGTTAGACATAGATATAATCCTAACAATAGATTTTTTATTGTAGATAGATTATTTGAACAGGCTATATTAAAGTTAGGTAAAAAAGAAATTGTCATAAAAAGAGAGGGTAGCTTTATTAAATCTAAAAACGATCATTACCCAGTAACTAGATAGAGGTGTTTTATATATGGGAATGTTTAAAAAAAATCAAGAGAAAAAACAAGAAGAAAATCAAGGAAATAATAAACCTAAAATTCAAGGGAAATTTTACAATTTAAAATTAATAAAAATAATTATAACTGTAGTTGTTTTATTCATAATTTATAATATTTTTAAAACTGATAATAAGCCTAAAAAAGTTGAAACTATCAATAATGAAGAAAAAAAAGATATGACAACAAAAACAAATCCATATCAGACAACATATGCAGATATAAAAGACATAAAGACTAATACTACTATTAATCAAACTACTAATTCTATTACTAATAATAATTCTACTAATACTATGACAGAAGAACAAAAAGAAAAGTTAAGACAGTTAGAAGAGCAAGCAAATCAAGCTAAAAAAAGTCCTATAGCTTTTCAACTATATAATAGACAAGATACTCAAAATAATAATACACAAAATGCAAATAATTTTCCACCTGATTACGATCAAAATAGACAAAACTCTAAAAAGAATTTTCTTTTTAACGAAGCACAAAAAGCTTTATATTCAACTTCTACAATTGTAGAAAGTATTTCTCCATATGAACTTAAAACTGGAGATTTTTTCCCGGCAGTTGTTGAAACCGCTATGAACTCTGATATATATTCAAAAGTTATTGTTGCTAGAGTAAGTCAAAATATATATGATACAGTAACAGGGAAATACCTTTTAATACCTCAAGGAACTACTTTAACAGGAGTATATGACAGTAATATAACTTGGGGTCAAGATAGACTATTAGTTGTATGGCAACAACTAAGATTTCCAAATGGCGACATGTTAAGTCTTGATAATATGCAAGGTGTCGACATGATAGGTCAAGCAGGAATACCGGGTAAAGTAAATAATCATTTTACAACTTTATTAAAAGGTGTATTACTATCATCAGCTATGGGAGCGGCAGCAGCTATAACAACATCAAATGATGATGATTGGAGATCTGACGCAGGAGAAGCAGCAGGACTTTCAATAATACAAATAGGAGATAAATATACTGCAAAAGCTTTAGATAGACAACCTACTATAATGATTAAAGCAGGGGATAGATTCAATGTTATGGTACATAGCAATTTAATTTTAAAACCATATAATAAGTAGGTGGTTAAATGACTAAAAAGAAAAAAATAGCAATAATTATTTATTTATTAATGTTCCCTATTTCTATAACTTTAGCAACTCAAATTTTTGCTAAATATGTGGGATATGCTAAGGGATTAGGAGAGCCTTTATTTATAATAAATAAAATTCCTTTTTATCCTCCATTTAAAATTATTGAATGGCAAATATATAGAAATCAAGCACCTATAGCTTTTGAAAAAGCATTAACAAGTGGAGGAATAACTTTAGTAATTTTTGTATTTTTAATAGGATTCTTAACAAAGAAAAAACATGTAGAAACAAGTCACGGAGCTGCAAGTTTTGCAACACAAGATGATATAAAAAAAATGAAGTTATTACCCAAAGAAAAAGATATTTTAAAAAGCTATGATAAAGAGGGAATGACACAGATTTATAAAGAAGCTATCTATAATAATTTTCCCGATAAAATAGCAAATGAAGATTTTAAAACTAATGGAATAGTAATAGGACAAGATGAAAAAGGAAATTATTTATATGATAATCAACCCGGTCATGTTATATTAGCAGCACAAACTGGAGCAGGAAAAGGAGTAGGATTTGTACTTCCAACATTATGGACATGGAAAGAAAGCTCAATTATAAATGACATAAAAGGGGAAAACTGGCAGCTAACTGCAGGATATAGAAAACTATTAGGGCATAAGGTTTTAAAGTTCGACGCTACCTCATTAAATACTGTACATTTTAACCCTATGGCAGAGATAAGAAAAGGTACAGTTTATGAATATCAAGAAGCTAAAAATATAGCTGATACTATTGTTTCCCCTGATAAAAAAACAGATAGATTTTTCGGACCAAATGGTGTGGAGTTTTTAACTGGTGTAATACTTCATGTTTTATATATGGTGAAAGAAAGAACAGCAAATTTAACTGATGTATATAGATTTTTGACTACTCCAACATTGACAGAAGAAGAAAAATTAAAACAGATGACATGGGGAGAACATAATACAACTTCTGATACTGGATTATTTCAAAAAATTTATAACAATGTAATAACAGAAAAAGACGGAACATTAAGGCCTGATGTACACCCAATGGTTTCAGGGATTGGGAATGATATGTTAAATAGGGCAGATAATGAAAGATCAGGTATTATTTCAACTGCCAAAACTGAATTAGCTATATTTGCTGATCCAGTAATTTCAAGAGCTGTTCAATATAGTGATTTTAAAATAAAAGATTTAATGAACTATGATGTTCCAGTTGATCTATATTTTGTTACACCACCTAAAGCTATAGGAATTACAGCAACTTTAATAAAGTTGCTTATTAATCAAATTATCTTTATACTAACTGATGAAATGATAATATCTGATAGTGGACAAAATGAAAACTTCAAACATAGATTATTACTAATGATAGATGAGTTCCCTGCCATAGGGAAAATTGAACTTTTACATAAAGCTTTAGCATATGTAAGAGGATATGGAATGAAAGTAGCTTTAATTACTCAAGATTTAAAACAATTATATGAAATTTACGGAGAGAATAACTCTATTTTAAATAACTGTAAGACACAAATTTTCTATACCCCAAGTGATGATAAAACTACAACATTTATTGAACAAAAATTAGGAAAGAAAACTGTTGAACAACAAACTAAATCATGGAAAGGTTTTAAATACTTTTCAGATTGGAACATTTCAACATCTTATGTTGGTCGTAGCTTGATGACATTTGATGAGATTCAACAATTATCAGATGAAGAAAGTTTAATATTTATAACTGGACAAAAACCTATTCATGGTAAAAAAATAAGATGGTATAAGGAAGAAAAGTTTAAATTAAAAGCAAAATATAAAGCACCTGAAAAAAGTGATATTATACAAGAAACAAGATAAGGAGATAGAAAAATGGAAGAAAAGAAAAAATTATCAGCAATAGAGAGAGAAAAATTAAAGATGGAAAAATTACAACAAGAAATGTCAAATTCTAGGAAAAGAATAGAAGAAGCTAAAAATAAGGAAGCTTTAAAAATATGGAAAAAAATAAAACCTTTATTATTAAAAGATGAAATATTAGATCAAATACAAGATCCTGAATTTGTTGAAATGATTGTTTTAGATATTCAACAAGTTTTGGAAAAATATATTCCAGTAATAGAAAGTAAACAAGAAGATAAAAAACAATTTGAAGAAGAAAACAAGGAAGATAATATAAATGAGTAATGTATTGTTAGATACTCTATTAATTTCTTTCGGAAGTGAAATTAATAATTATCTTAAAGATCCTGATGTAATAGAAGTCTATTTGAATGACGATAAAAAATTATGGATAGATACTCTTTCATCAGGAAGAAAATATACTGGAATAGAAATTGATCCTCAAATTGCAAAAAATATAATATATTTAGTTGCTAGTTCGGTAGAAACAGAAGCTAACGAACATAACCCAATTATAGACGCAGAATTACCGGGAAATGGAGAAAGATTCGCAGGGATTTTACCTCCAGTTGTAAAAAATCCATCTTTTGCAATAAGAAAAAAGGCTTTAAAAATATTTACACTTGAAGATTATATTAAAAATAATATTATGACAGAAAAACAGTATAATATTATTTGTGAAGCTGTAAAAAATAGAGAAAATATGCTAGTTGTAGGGGGTACTTCAACAGGAAAAACTACTCTAACTAATGCAATTATCAATGAAATGAGTAAATATCCAAATAGATTAATAATAATTGAAGATACTCAAGAATTACAATGTAGTGCAGAAGATAGATTATTTTTAAGGTCAACAGATTACGCAACCATAAGAAGATTACTTATGGCAACTTTAAGATTAAGGCCGGACAAGATTATAATTGGAGAGATAAGAGATGGAGCAGCTTTAAATTTAATCAAAGCATGGAATACAGGACACCCGGGAGGAATTTGTACTTTACACGCAAATTCAGCTTTAGAGGGATTAGAACAACTTGAAAGCTATATTTCAGAAGTTTCTATTCAAGAACAAAAAAAGACAATATCTAAAGCTGTAAATCTAGTAATAAATATTAGAAAAATAGGTACTCAAAGGAAAATACATGAGATTATAAAAATTACTGGATTAGATGACAAAGGAAATTATCTTTATGAGAATATAAATTAGGAGGGTAGAACTATGATAATACACCCTATATGTAAAGCTTTAACTACAGATATAACAATAGCCGGTGGAGCGAGAACACCAGTTATACTAAATGGAACATTGGCAACTGTATCAATTTTATCATTACAAAGTTGGCAGTTAGGAATATTTTTTATTTTTACTCATTTTGTAATAGTTTATTTAACTAAAAAAGATCAAAAATTTTTTGATTGTTTTAAAAACTATATCAAATATGATGAATATTATGACAGTTAGGAGGGAAAATGTTTCACGAATTTGAAAGAAAAGCAAGAAAAAGTTTTACCTCTCTTTTACCTTATGAAAGTTTTTTAGAAGAGTCAGTTTTAGCAAATAAGAATAATACTCTTCAAACAAGCTTTATTTTTAGGGGATCAGATCTTGATTCTTCAACAGATGATGAATTGGAAGTTATTACAATAAGATTAAATAATGTTTTAAAAAGATTAGATGGTAACTGGGCAATATTTGTTGATACCATAAGAGAAAAAAGTAAAAAGTATAATTATAAAAAGGGAATAAATAAAATTCCTACTCGAATATTAGAAATTGAGAGAGCTAATTTTTTTAAATCAGGTCATCATTTTGAGAATAAATATATTATAACTTTTGTCTATTTTCTAAAAACTGATAACTTTAAAAAAGTAAGTAAGTTATTTTATAAAGAAACTCAAGAAGAAGAGGTAAAATCAAATATAGAGGAAGAGATAAAAGAATATAAACAAGAAATAAATAATATATATGCACTTTTCTCAACAGTTTTTAAAGAGATTAGAATTATGAGTAGTGAAGAAATGGTAACTTTTTATCATAATTGTATAAGTGATACTAAAATGGAAACAGTAAAGATTCCATCAAATAATAGACTGTTAGATAATTATATTTCAGATTGTCCATTAGTAGGAGGACTAGAGCCTAAAGCAGGAAAAGAGTATATAAATGTTATATCACTATATAATTTTCCTAATGTATCAACTCCTAGTTTATTTGATAGGTTGAATAGAATAGATGTTGAATATAGATTTTCAACAAGATATATTTCACTTGATAAAATAGATGGAAATAATATTTTAGGAAAATTTACAAGAGAATGGAACGCAAAGAAAACCTCTATAAAAAATATGATTAGAGAGATTATGACAAAAGAAAAGAAAGCAGATGATGAATTTGCTGCAAATATGGAAAGACAAGTAAAAGAAATTAAAGAAAATTTAGATGCCGATAATATAGGACTTGGTTTTTATACTTTCTGTATCATAGTAAAAGATGAAAATAAAATAGAATTAGAAAAAAAATCATCTAAGATAAAAAATATATTAAATGGTTTAGGATTTACAGCAGAAATAGAAAGCGGAAATGCACTTGACGCATATGTAGCAAGTATTCCCGGAAATATAGTGTGTAATTGTAGAAAGCCACCAATGCCAACAATAAATTTAGCTGATCTATTGCCTACCAGTTCAGTATGGGCAGGAGATGAATATAATAAACATTTGAATGAAGCCGCTTTATTATATACGCAAACTACAGGAAATACCCCTTTTAGGTTAAATTTACACTACGGAGATGTGGCTCACACTCTTATAGTGGGGCCAACTGGTGCGGGAAAATCTACATTGTTAGCAACGTTAGAAGCTCATTATACAAAATATACTAATTCTCAAGTAATAAATTTTGACAAGGGAGGGTCTACAAGAATATTAACTCAAGGAATGGAAGGTAAATTCTATGACTTGGGAGCTGATAATATTAGATTTCAA
Organism: Fusobacterium necrogenes; assembly: GCF_900450765.1. Classification (NCBI taxonomy): domain Bacteria; kingdom Fusobacteriati; phylum Fusobacteriota; class Fusobacteriia; order Fusobacteriales; family Fusobacteriaceae; genus Fusobacterium; species Fusobacterium necrogenes. Next base: position 32,352 of record NZ_UGGU01000002.1, read on the forward strand.
CCTCTTAGAAATGTAGATAAAGAGAAAGAATGGTGTCAATCATGGATTGAAGAGATATTAACAGTAAATGAAAATGTTACATTAGATCCAATAAGAAAATCTTATATAAGTAATGCCTTAGATTCTGTAGCAAATTTACCTATTCAAAATAGAACTTTAGGAGCTTTTGTAAGTTTCTTAGGTGGACAGGATAACCACTTAAAACAAGCTTTAGCTAGTTATCATGGAGCAGGAATTTATGCTAAATATTTTGATGGAAATAGTGATTTCTTAGAGGATAATGACTTCATAACTTTTGAAATGGAGCAAATAGCAAATAATAAAAATGCTATAGTTCCTACTCTTTCTTATTTGTTCCATAAATTAGAAATTGAAAAATTTACCGGGCGGCCAACTTTATTAACTTTAGATGAGTGCTGGTTATTTTTAGATAATCCAATATTTAGTGCAAAAATTAGAGAATGGTTGAAAGTATTAAGAAAGAAAAATGTCGGTGTTATATTTGCAACTCAATCATTAGCAGATATAGCAAACTCAAACATTTTAAGTGCTGTTTTAGACTCTTGTTATTCAAGAATATATTTACCAAATGCAAGTGCTAATGAACAAAAAGATCTTTATAAGAATTTTGGACTAAATGAAACAGAGATACAAATATTAAGAAATGCTATTCCAAAAAGACAGTATTACTATAAAAATCCTAATGGAAGTAGATTATTTGAATTAGCATTAAGCGGATTAGAGCTTGCATATGTTGCTGCGTCAAGTCCTGAAGATCAAAATATGTGTAAACAATTAGCAAATTTACCAGTTGAAGAATTTAATATAAATTGGCTAAATTACAAAGGGTATGATGGTAAAATAATTTTAGAAAATTTAAAAAATGAGGTGTTAGAAAATGAATAAAATATTACTAGGAATAGTTTTAGTTGGAAGCACAGCATTAGCAGTAAATGAAGTTCAAACAGTAGGAGTAGCAGCAAGTTATACAAATACTATGTACAGAGCAGAAAATCAATTTATACCAATACCCTTAATAAATCTTAATTATGGAAGATTCTTTATAAAAGGATTAAAATCAGGATTTAAAATTCATGAAGAGTCTGAATTTAATTTTTCAATTATTGTAGATCCTTTAGCAGGATATTTTGATGGTTGGTATATTAAAGGATCGGATATGAAAGAGGGCTATAAAAATATTGATGATAGAGATTATCAATTCATGTATGGATTAGAAGCTAATTATAACTTTACAGATGATATTTTTGGAACATTAAGTTATATGTGGGGTAGTGATGGAAGCAAGGGAGAACTTGCTATCACTCATGTTAAATATTTAACTAATAGATTAGTATTCATGCCTAACTTTAGTTTAAAATACTACGATAATAAATTTGTAGATTATTATGTAGGAGTAACTAAAGAAGAAACTTTAAAAAATAGTAAAATAGATAAAGAATATAATACTAATGATTCTTTTATAGCAGGAATTACTATGACTTTTGAATATGCTGCAACTGAACAAACAACAATAAGTGTATTTGGTGGTTATGATTATTTTGATGATAAAATAGCAGATTCGCCAATAGTTAATAAAAACGGACAGTTTTATGGTGGAATAGGATTAAGATATAGTTTTTAAAAAGTAATACTTTTAGTATTACTTTTTAAAAAAGAGAAAGTAAATGAAATTAAATAACAATGAGAAATATTTATATTATTTGGGAATAATTTTAGCTTTAATCTTTCTTATAATAATCTACTATTTGGTAAAAAGATAGAAAGGAGAAAAACCA
>NZ_UGGU01000004.1 GCF_900450765.1 Fusobacterium necrogenes
TCACCTCCTCTCATCTCTGTTGTAATTCCTTTTTGTAGATTTTTCAGCAACATATTTCATCAACTCCTTATAATTTATTTGCCCTAAACGAGCATTGTTGCTTATATTTATATTATATCAAATTGATTTTTCGATTTTTTTGACCCCTATTTTTTTAACTTTTGGATTCCCTTTTCTCTTCTCTCTCTCAGCTCTTAAAATCCGTTTTAAACTCTTTTAATTTAAAAAAAGGCTTTTTATACTAGCTTATTGCTCTGCTCTAATTTTTTGTTTTCTATTTTAAAAACCTCATGAAAAAATCGTGTCAATAGACTTTTTTATATTTTTATGTATATACATATATAACTAAATTAATCTACTTTATTTTTGTTTTATTCTATGTTGTATCACTTTTTACAGATTTTTTCCAATGCAGCAAGAAAAATTTTTTAATCTATGCTATTTTAATATAGAAAATATGGCTCTATTTAGCTTTCTATTTTTTTATTTGACTTATTACTCGCCTATACTCTTTAAAACCTCTAATTTCGCTCTATATTGATAATACGTCGCATTTTCAATCATAAAATATTACTTTTATTTTTTCTCTTGGGGTACGTTATATATAGATAGACGTTGTGTAGTTCTCTTCTCTCCTCTTCCTCGTGATACGTGCTTAGCTCATTGCTCTACTTTTCTCTTATAGCTCTTATAATTCCTTATTTCATAAAGTGTACGTTAAGAACCTAGAATTATTTCTATATAATTTTTATGTTAAGCAGCACTCTTGATGAAGAGAGAAGAAAAGGAAACCCCTATATTTCTTTTCTTACGTATTACCATATCTCTATAGATTTATATTAAGAATTTTTACAAAAAATAAAAAAGCAGGAGAGCCTGCCAGAGCTCCCCACATAAACATTAATAAACGTTTTTAGATAACATTAAAAATAAAGTTATCATAACTAGAAAAAATATAAGCTTTCTCACTTGTCCACCTCCTTTCTCGAAGTGTTAAGTTAAGAAAGAAGAGCAATTTAATTATATCATTGAAGTTTCTAAAAATCTATGCTATAATTAAATTAACTAGAAGAATATAAGTAAAAAAGAGCAAAAAGAGAGGTATGCCAGTATCTCTCTTTTTAATTTACCTTTTAAATAAAAAAGAGTGGAACTGCTCTGCTCCCCTTTATTTTTAAGAATGGAGAGAAGAGAAATTTTTCTCCTCTGCTCCTCTAGTTTTAAATTTCTTTAAGTTCTTTCTTATATTTGAAATATGTATTTCTATTTATTTTTAATATCTCTATAACCTCAATATCTTTAAGACTTCCCCCAAAACTCTTAGAAAGCTTTTTAATTTTTTCTTTCATTTCCTTAGCTTTTTTTGTTTCTATCTTTGAGCCTTCTTTTCTTCCTAATACAACTCCCTCAGCTTTTTTTATTCTTAGTGCTTCACTTGTCCTTACTCTCAAGTCTAATACTTCTTTTTCAGACTGTTGAAAAGCTTTCTCTATTTGCTCCTCTGCTATTACTCTCAATACTTCCTCAATGGCACTAAGTAAAATATCTGTTATTCTATTTCCTGTCTTTTGTATCTGTTGATTTTTAGCTCTATCATAAACCTCTGTATCTATGTATCTCTCTTTTAAAAATATAAGATTTATTCCCTTTTTATATAGCTCAAAATACTCTTGTACTCCCTCTTCTGCATTTCTACTCATTCTACTAACAGAATCAAATATTAATGTATCTCCACTTTTTAATTTTTTCTTTAAACTCTGATATACTTTTCTATCTGTTTCAGTACCCGTATAAACCTCTGTAAATATATCTATTTTAATATCATTTTCTTTTTCATACTTTTTCATATTATCAATTTGACGTTGTAAACTCTGGCGTTTAGTAGAAATTCTGCAATAACCATAAATCATTATTATCAACTCCTTAAAAATAGTACCATTTTAAACGTTCGTTTATTTTCTTACTATTAGTATATATCATATGTTTTAAGAAGTCAATAATTTTTAATACTTTTTTTAATACGTTTATTTTAATACTATTTTAAATGAAATTTAACTTTTAATATAAAATCTTTAAACCTAGCAAATAGACTTATAAATATTCTCACTTTATCAACTCCCATATTCTATAGATTTTTTCTAGCTCTGCTTTCGTTTCAAAATACTCTCTTTCTCCAATCTCTCCTCTATCATATAGTTTTAATAATTTTCTTAAATCTCTCTTATAACTCTTCATTCTAAATCACTCTCCTATTAATTAATCTCTATATACCATTCTACATTTTAGGTGTAAAATAGTTCTCACTATATATACTTAATTTTTGAGGTATTTTGTTACATATTTTTTAATTTTTTTTTAAATGGAGAAAAGAGAGAGAAGAGAGAAAAAACATAAAAAAAGAGGTATACTCTAATACCTCTAACCCTTTAAAAACCTCATATAAACGATTTTACGAGATCATTTATTTTGTAGTTTTTTATATTAAGTTGTATTTTTTATTTTTTCTCATACTTCTCTAAAAATTCATAAATAGCAAAATTCAACATCTGTATTTTAGAATAATTTTTATACTCTAAACATAAATTATTAAATCTATCTAGCAACCCTTTATTTATTCTCATAGAAGTAACATAAGTGTCTAAATCTAATAACTCTTTTGGTATCATTATATTATTTTCTACCATTTTTTTCACATCTAAAATACTATCGATATTATCTAAAAGAAAAATAAATTTGTTAGCAATTTCTTTGTTTTCTAGTTTTTCTTTAATTAATATAAATGTATTTTCATGTAGTTCTATATTTTTTGTATTATCTTGTATCTCTTTTGTAGTTTTTTCTTTTTCCACTCTCTCAATGTTCTCTTGCTGTTGCTCTCTTGGCTCTCCTTCACTATCAAATAAAGGAACATCAATATACTCTTCTACTCCATTTTTATACTCTAATAACTCCAGTTCCTCTGGTGTAAAATAACTAAAATAAGTATCTAAAAATTTATCTAAAGCCGCTTTTCTAAAAAATATTGTATTTTCTTCTTTTTTCCTAGTAACAATATTTTTCAAAGTATCAGCTCCAAATTTTTCTAGAGCTGCTTTAATTAATACTATCTTATTATCATCTTTCATTATTCCACCTCACTACAAATATATTAAACTGTATTTAATTTCCAAAATACTTTTATATTATATTGTAGTTATATTATATCACTAGATAAAAAAAGAGAAAAGATTTTTATTTCTCTTTTCTCCTATAAAAAAGTAGTCATTAATTACGTTCCTTAATTAATTGCTCTAATAATTCAATTTTCTTTTGTATTACTATATTTCTAACATCACTCTTTAACTCGTCATCTGTAAAATTAAATTCATATTTTTTTAATTCCTTATTATAACCTCCAAAACCATTCTTAGCTCTAAACGAATGCGAAATATAATATTTATTACCACTCTTATGATAATGTACATAATCTAATCTATAGCTTTCTGGTTCTCTTAAATCATCTTTTATTAATAAATAACAAAATTCATTAAAAAATTTATCAATTCTTTCTTTTTCTAATTTTTTTTCTTTCTCTAACCTTTCCATCTCCAATCTTTCTTTTCTCTCTTGTTTTTTTCTCTCTAATTCTTCTTTCTCCTTCCTAGTCTCATCAATAATTAAATTCCATTCCTCTAATTCTTTTTGTGCTTTAACTCTAATTTTAGAATTATCACTTTCTTTTTTCTCTTCCAAATATTTTATTTTTCCATTTGCTAACTCTTTAAAACTTTCAAACTCATTTATAATCCATCTTTCTGCAATAGATTTTTTCTCTTCTTTACTAGTAATATGAATATTTTCAAAACATCCAAACAAAAAATAACTCAAACACAATATAAACAATATTTTCTTCAAAAAATTTCACCCACTTAATTTTACTTATTTTAAATCCAATTAAAGTATAGCTTTACTTTTCTATTTTTTCAATATATTTCTTAAAACTACTTGACTTTTAGCTCAAAAAATCTAGAATGAACTTTGAAGATTCTCTAAGAAAGCTAGACTTTTCCCCTATATAAGCTATTTAAAAAAAATCTAAATAGCTCTAAGGGGTATGGCTCAATCTAAATGAACTCAGTTAGTTCTCTTAAGTCTCAGCCTCTTCTCTTACTTTACTTTGTGTAAATCCGTACTTATTCCCCCATACGTTCGCCCTCATCTGCCTGTATTCAGATTTAAAGAGGTATAAAAGAAGTCCCGAATAGAATAACCACCAAACCGTTATATATCCGTCGTTCTCACGTCGCAACAATTCCTACCAACCAATCTATTTATAATTGCTTGGACTGCTTAGTGCCTAGCAGCTACTTATTAAATAATAAGTAAATTTTATAATTATATAATTACAGGATTTTTTGAGTTATCTTAACTCCACTAGCTCAATGCTTTAATTTTAATAAATAAAAAAGGACTGTAATGTTATCCAGTCCTACAATTCCAATTTTTATATTTAACTTTAAGTTCAGCTCTTGACAACTTGTTTATAATCTGCTAAACTCTATGTATAAATAAAAAACAACGGCTAATTGTTAGTGGCATAACATTTAGTTGTATAGGCTCTTTAAATGGTGGCACATTTAGAGAGCTGTTTTTTTATTCTCTTGTTTTGATGATACCTCATTTTTTGATATTTAGCAAGTATTTTTTTTATTTTCTTTTCTCCATTTACTTTTAGTTCTCTATCTCTAATGTTAGTAGCTCTTAGTATTTTAGCTTATTCTCTCCCTCTTCTCTCCCTTATGGTGTTTCTCTAATTTTTTCTTTCTCTCTCTTGCTGCTTGGTGTTATTTCTCTTCTCTCCTATTTCTTTTTTATCTCTCTTTATTAGAACTAATTTTATCTTATCTTTTCTATTTAAAAAAGCTCTCAAACCATTTAAAATTCTAAGTTTAAGAGCCTTATTTTTATAAAATTACATATGTTATTTTTTGATTTTAGGCACTTTATAAGTGCTTAAAACTCTCATTTTTTATACTTGTAGTGTCATTCTCAAGTAAATTATTAATAAGACTTTTCAGTTCTGCAACTAGCAAAATTAAATCTTTTTTAGTTACAAACTCTATATTAGTTCTATTTCTCACAACTCTTAAAAAGCTTTTATGGCTCTTCTGAGGTGCTAGACTATCAAATATTACTTGAGATATTCTGCTAGTCAATATTAGCTCTTTATTTTCAATATAGAACGTATAGAAGTCTTGCTCTTTGTATCTATCAACTATGTAAGTGAAATAACTCTCCTCAACCTCTGAAAAGTGTTTTAAGCTCTTAGATAATAAGCAGCTTATCTCTCTCAGCTTTGAACTGATTATATTCTCATCAGTTCTCTTGCTCTTCTTTATATTCAAAAATCTAAACTCCAAACGTGTGTTCGCTGCTCTGTTCTTATCCTTACAATTATAACAAGTAATCTCAATGTCTTTAGCTCTAAACTTAATATTTTTAATATCTTTTTTATTTCTAGTATTTAATACTTCTTTAGCTCCAAGCTCTTTCGCTAAGCACTCCAGCAGCATTAACATTATATTTTTTATATTCTCCGATTCTAAATAACTATCAAATGCTATATCCAATCTAATTATACTTTTCTTACAATCCAACCCTAATCTTGTTTCAAGTTCTCTAATAGCAGCTAAACTCTCTTTGATATTAGTTAAATATTGCCCTCTATTTGAGTAATAATAGTGAGATGGCTTAAATGGTATCTTTGTAGTTTTTCTGTAAGTATGTCTAACTTGCTCAGATAATATACTATATTCTGCACTCATATAGCTATTATATTGCTTTAAATCTAGCTCTTTACTATACTCTTTTTCTATTGTGTCTACTCCACAAGTGTTAAATATCATGTCTTATCACTTCCTTTCAATTAAATTTTCTCTTGATTTTTGGTAAGTGATAAGATATACTTTAAACAACCACGATTAAGATATATCTTATCACTTTTCTAAAATTCTCTATTAACTGCTAATTAATAGAGTTTTTTATTTTTTAGGCTGCAAATTCAATATTATATAACTCTTTCAGCTCTTTAGCTCTCTTATCAAACTCTTTATCTAAATTAAGATATAAGCACTTATCTAAACGTCTTGAACTAGCTTTTAATAATAGCAGCACTTCTCCATCTTTTCCTCTTGGTGTAAATATTTCTCCCTCAAATTCTTTTTCTCTAATCAGATTTTGAAAATCTAAAGAGCAATAAAACATTACATCAGCTTTTGACTTCTTTAAACTCTGCATTAAATCTCTATGTTCGCTATTCTCTTTATTGTTGCAATATTCTAAATTCCATAAACGATTATCATATTTCAATGAGTTCTTATGATTTATTTGATTATAACTTGAGTTCGTGTTTCTTAAAAAGCAATTAGCTACTGCAATATGAGTGTTTATCTGTTTCTTATACTCTCCATTTATCTCTACTCTATCATCAAATTTGATTCTCAAATAGCTATCTCTATTTTTCTCATTCTGAACCATAAAATAGAACTTATCAGCCACTTTCTGCATGACTTCTCCAAGTCCATTTATATAGTACTTAGTGCCTTTAAATTGTCTAAAGCTCACTAATTCTCTAGCTATCTCTATATCTCCCTTACTTGCTAATATTAAATTAGTTATAATGTCATTTTGATTTTTTCTTATCTCACCTCCTCTCATCTCTGTTGTAATTCCTTTTTGTAGATTTTTCAGCAACATATTTCATCAACTCCTTATAATTTATTTGCCCTAAACGAGCATTGTTGCTTATATTTATATTATATCAAATTGATTTTTCGATTTTTTTGACCCCTATTTTTTTAACTTTTGGATTCCCTTTTCTCTTCTCTCTCTCAGCTCTTAAAATCCGTTTTAAACTCTTTTAATTTAAAAAAAGGCTTTTTATACTAGCTTATTGCTCTGCTCTAATTTTTTGTTTTCTATTTTAAAAACCTCATGAAAAAATCGTGTCAATAGACTTTTTTATATTTTTATGTATATACATATATAACTAAATTAATCTACTTTATTTTTGTTTTATTCTATGTTGTATCACTTTTTACAGATTTTTTCCAATGCAGCAAGAAAAATTTTTTAATCTATGCTATTTTAATATAGAAAATATGGCTCTATTTAGCTTTCTATTTTTTTATTTGACTTATTACTCGCCTATACTCTTTAAAACCTCTAATTTCGCTCTATATTGATAATACGTCGCATTTTCAATCATAAAATATTACTTTTATTTTTTCTCTTGGGGTACGTTATATATAGATAGACGTTGTGTAGTTCTCTTCTCTCCTCTTCCTCGTGATACGTGCTTAGCTCATTGCTCTACTTTTCTCTTATAGCTCTTATAATTCCTTATTTCATAAAGTGTACGTTAAGAACCTAGAATTATTTCTATATAATTTTTATGTTAAGCAGCACTCTTGATGAAGAGAGAAGAAAAGGAAACCCCTATATTTCTTTTCTTACGTATTACCATATCTCTATAGATTTATATTAAGAATTTTTACAAAAAATAAAAAAGCAGGAGAGCCTGCCAGAGCTCCCCCACATAAAACATTAATAAACGTTTTTAGATAACATTAAAAATAAAGTTATCATAACTAGAAAAAATATAAGCTTTCTCACTTGTCCACCTCCTTTCTCGAAGTGTTAAGTTAAGAAAGAAGAGCAATTTAATTATATCATTGAAGTTTCTAAAAATCTATGCTATAATTAAATTAACTAGAAGAATATAAGTAAAAAAGAGCAAAAAGAGAGGTATGCCAGTATCTCTCTTTTTAATTTACCTTTTAAATAAAAAAGAGTGGAACTGCTCTGCTCCCCTTTATTTTTAAGAATGGAGAGAAGAGAAATTTTTCTCCTCTGCTCCTCTAGTTTTAAATTTCTTTAAGTTCTTTCTTATATTTGAAATATGTATTTCTATTTATTTTTAATATCTCTATAACCTCAATATCTTTAAGACTTCCCCCAAAACTCTTAGAAAGCTTTTTAATTTTTTCTTTCATTTCCTTAGCTTTTTTTGTTTCTATCTTTGAGCCTTCTTTTCTTCCTAATACAACTCCCTCAGCTTTTTTTATTCTTAGTGCTTCACTTGTCCTTACTCTCAAGTCTAATACTTCTTTTTCAGACTGTTGAAAAGCTTTCTCTATTTGCTCCTCTGCTATTACTCTCAATACTTCCTCAATGGCACTAAGTAAAATATCTGTTATTCTATTTCCTGTCTTTTGTATCTGTTGATTTTTAGCTCTATCATAAACCTCTGTATCTATGTATCTCTCTTTTAAAAATATAAGATTTATTCCCTTTTTATATAGCTCAAAATACTCTTGTACTCCCTCTTCTGCATTTCTACTCATTCTACTAACAGAATCAAATATTAATGTATCTCCACTTTTTAATTTTTTCTTTAAACTCTGATATACTTTTCTATCTGTTTCAGTACCCGTATAAACCTCTGTAAATATATCTATTTTAATATCATTTTCTTTTTCATACTTTTTCATATTATCAATTTGACGTTGTAAACTCTGGCGTTTAGTAGAAATTCTGCAATAACCATAAATCATTATTATCAACTCCTTAAAAATAGTACCATTTTAAACGTTCGTTTATTTTCTTACTATTAGTATATATCATATGTTTTAAGAAGTCAATAATTTTTAATACTTTTTTTAATACGTTTATTTTAATACTATTTTAAATGAAATTTAACTTTTAATATAAAATCTTTAAACCTAGCAAATAGACTTATAAATATTCTCACTTTATCAACTCCCATATTCTATAGATTTTTTCTAGCTCTGCTTTCGTTTCAAAATACTCTCTTTCTCCAATCTCTCCTCTATCATATAGTTTTAATAATTTTCTTAAATCTCTCTTATAACTCTTCATTCTAAATCACTCTCCTATTAATTAATCTCTATATACCATTCTACATTTTAGGTGTAAAATAGTTCTCACTATATATACTTAATTTTTGAGGTATTTTGTTACATATTTTTTAATTTTTTTTAAATGGAGAAAAGAGAGAGAAGAGAGAAAAAACATAAAAAAAGAGGTATACTCTAATACCTCTAACCCTTTAAAAACCTCATATAAACGATTTTACGAGATCATTTATTTTGTAGTTTTTTATATTAAGTTGTATTTTTTATTTTTCTCATACTTCTCTAAAAATTCATAAATAGCAAAATTCAACATCTGTATTTTAGAATAATTTTTATACTCTAAACATAAATTATTAAATCTATCTAGCAACCCTTTATTTATTCTCATAGAAGTAACATAAGTGTCTAAATCTAATAACTCTTTTGGTATCATTATATTATTTTCTACCATTTTTTTCACATCTAAAATACTATCGATATTATCTAAAAGAAAAATAAATTTGTTAGCAATTTCTTTGTTTTCTAGTTTTTCTTTAATTAATATAAATGTATTTTCATGTAGTTCTATATTTTTTGTATTATCTTGTATCTCTTTTGTAGTTTTTTTCTTTTTCCACTCTCTCAATGTTCTCTTGCTGTTGCTCTCTTGGCTCTCCTTCACTATCAAATAAAGGAACATCAATATACTCTTCTACTCCATTTTTATACTCTAATAACTCCAGTTCCTCTGGTGTAAAATAACTAAAATAAGTATCTAAAAATTTATCTAAAGCCGCTTTTCTAAAAAATATTGTATTTTCTTCTTTTTTCCTAGTAACAATATTTTTCAAAGTATCAGCTCCAAATTTTTCTAGAGCTGCTTTAATTAATACTATCTTATTATCATCTTTCATTATTCCACCTCACTACAAATATATTAAACTGTATTTAATTTCCAAAATACTTTTATATTATATTGTAGTTATATTATATCACTAGATAAAAAAAGAGAAAAGATTTTTATTTCTCTTTTCTCCTATAAAAAAGTAGTCATTAATTACGTTCCTTAATTAATTGCTCTAATAATTCAATTTTCTTTTGTATTACTATATTTCTAACATCACTCTTTAACTCGTCATCTGTAAAATTAAATTCATATTTTTTTAATTCCTTATTATAACCTCCAAAACCATTCTTAGCTCTAAACGAATGCGAAATATAATATTTATTACCACTCTTATGATAATGTACATAATCTAATCTATAGCTTTCTGGTTCTCTTAAATCATCTTTTATTAATAAATAACAAAATTCATTAAAAAATTTATCAATTCTTTCTTTTTCTAATTTTTTTTCTTTCTCTAACCTTTCCATCTCCAATCTTTCTTTTCTCTCTTGTTTTTTTCTCTCTAATTCTTCTTTCTCCTTCCTAGTCTCATCAATAATTAAATTCCATTCCTCTAATTCTTTTTGTGCTTTAACTCTAATTTTAGAATTATCACTTTCTTTTTTCTCTTCCAAATATTTTATTTTTCCATTTGCTAACTCTTTAAAACTTTCAAACTCATTTATAATCCATCTTTCTGCAATAGATTTTTTCTCTTCTTTACTAGTAATATGAATATTTTTCAAAACATCCAAACAAAAAATAACTCAAACACAATATAAACAATATTTTCTTCAAAAAATTTCACCCACTTAATTTTACTTATTTTAAATCCAATTAAAGTATAGCTTTACTTTTCTATTTTTTCAATATATTTCTTAAAACTACTTGACTTTTAGCTCAAAAAATCTAGAATGAACTTTTGAAGATTCTCTAAGAAAGCTAGACTTTTCCCCTATATAAGCTATTTAAAAAAATCTAATAGCTCTAAGGGGTATGGCTCAATCTAAATGAACTCAGTTAGTTCTCTTAAGTCTCAGCCTCTTCTCTTACTTTACTTTGTGTAAATCCGTACTTATTCCCCCATACGTTCGCCCTCATCTGCCTGTATTCAGATTTAAAGAGGTATAAAAGAAGTCCCGAATAGAATAACCACCAAACCGTTATATATCCGTCGTTCTCACGTCGCAACAATTCCTACCAACCAATCTATTTATAATTGCTTGGACTGCTTAGTGCCTAGCAGCTACTTATTAAATAATAAGTAAATTTTATAATTATATAATTACAGATTTTTTGAGTTATCTTAACTCCACTAGCTCAATGCTTTAATTTTAATAAATAAAAAAGGACTGTAATGTTATCCAGTCCTACAATTCCAATTTTTATATTTAACTTTAAGTTAGCTCTTGACAACTTGTTTATAATCTGCTAAACTCTATGTATAAATAAAAAACAACGGCTAATTGTTAGTGGCATAACATTTAGTTGTATAGGCTCTTTAAATGGTGGCACATTTAGAGAGCTGTTTTTTTTATTCTCTTGTTTTGATGATACCTCATTTTTTGATATTTAGCAAGTATTTTTTTTATTTTCTTTTCTCCATTTACTTTTAGTTCTCTATCTCTAATGTTAGTAGCTCTTAGTATTT
>NZ_UGGU01000005.1 GCF_900450765.1 Fusobacterium necrogenes
GCAGATTAAAAAATTATTTAATTAAAGTTTAAGTTTTACTCAACCAATTTTTTCAAACAGGTAATAGTTTGAATACTCTTTAGGAAATGTATTACTTCCTCACAATTTAAAGATTTGTGAAATCTCATCATATCAACCTATTTAAAATAGGATTTAGTTTTTCAAAAAGATTACTCAACTAAAGTTTTACGATACTTATCAAATAAGATTGTTAGATTACATCAGCAAAGGCGTCAACTGTAATATAACTCTCAGCTATCTTATTTGAGCTACTTCCATTTTTGGAAGTTAGCAGTTAGCCATAAAATATATTAAATTTAGATATTATCATTATAGCAAAAAAATTAAAATATGTCAAAAATATCCGTTTACTCATACATAAATATATGAGTAACCGTCATTTTTTTCTATTTTATAAACAAAAAAGGAAGTTTTTAGTTGACACTAAAAACACCCCCCTTTAGCATTCAGACTACGTCTGACCACCCCCCTTATAAAAGGGGGATTATGCAATTTTTTTCTTTTTTTGATTTTGGCAACACGATTATTGCAGACGGCTAGTTTTGTCAATACCTAAAAATTTTGAAACAAAATTTTTACCTACGGCAAGGGTATTGCACAAAAGCTTTCAGCCCGTCTGCTATCGTGTGTTTAACCAAAATTCAAAAGAAAAAAAATCATTTTAGGGGAGGTGTTTGCTATGAATAGTATCATCAAAGATATTTTGCAAAGTTTGGAAGTAAATTCTTCAATGATTTTAAAACATATTTTTGACTATGATTAAGGGGGTATAATGAGTTTATATGAAATCAACCTACAAAGAGAAATTCTTAGGGAAAAAAGTGCTGAAATATTGGCCGATTATAGACGACACTTTAAAAAATATGGAAAAAATAATAAAATACTAGAAAATTTATATAATTCAGTAGAATATATCCATACCAATATTTTTGATTCAGAATATAATTCAATAGAAAAATTAAGTACTGCTAACGGAAAATTAGACTTAGCTTGGGATATTATTAAAAATTTAGATAATTAAAAAACTCCTAGAAATAGGAGTTTTTTTCTTCTATTGAATAAATCCATAATATTGAGTTTTAACCTTTTTTGTGATATACTGTAAATAGAATAAGGGAAACTTAAAACCCACAAGGGTTGGGGTAACTCTAAAGAGTTATTTTGATAGTAAACTCAAAGCGTCCAACTTTAACTACTATCTTAAAATAATTCTTCATAAGTTAAACCCCCTTTCTCGCAAGAATTAAGGTTTCCCTTGTATTTATTATAACACAATTTTAGATAATAGTAAAAATAATACTATCACAACTAAAAGTAAAGTTTAAGAAGAGCAAAAAAGACAAGAACTGCCAAGAACCTTGTCTTTTTATTTTTCAAATTTTTCTAAAACGCGTACTTTATTAGAGATATTAAGTATCGCCTAGTCCTTATAAACCCTCTTAAATCAAGTTTTACGAGGTTGTTTTTTTAGAACTTTTTACATTTTCTTAAATTTTTCAAATTATTTCTCCTTATATGCAAATATTGGAAGAAAATTCAACCAGATAGAATCTATCTGATGTTGAAATTTTTAAATTTAACAAATATCTATATTGATTTAAAGTTTTAAAAAAATTAGTAGTTTTAGGTATCATTTCCAAATATTCTAAATCATAATATTTTTTTAAATCTTCTAGTATTAGTTTTTCAACTAAAATTAGCTCTAAGTTTGATAAATACGGAGTTTGTAGCCTGTATTTATATAATGGGATATTATAACTATAGTTTTTGAAAGTTCCTCTCATATCTCCTCTAATTTTAAAGCTAAAGATTTTATTATAACTCTCTTGATGAAGAACTATATATCCATTATGGAGTTTTTTAGGATAAAGTTTTCTCTCTGCATTACTTCTTTCCCTATTTATTCTCAAAAGATTTTCATTTTGGGAAGTTAGAATCTTATTTTGATTTTCTAAAAGAGAGATTTTTTTCTCTAGCTCTGATTTTAAGAGTGTTTGCTCGTTTTTAAATGTTTCAACTTCCGTTTTTATTTTATTGATAATATTTTCTAGTCTAGTTATCTCTAAATCTTTATCTCTATTTTCAGCAGTAACTTTTTTTAGTTTTTCTTCTTTTTCTCTAAAATCCTCAAATTCTTCTCTTGTGAGGGTTGCTTTTGTCCATTCTTCAGAATGTTCAGCATATTCTAAGAAAAAATTTTTTCCTTGAAATTTCATAAAATCCCCCTATTTTCTAATATAATGCCCTGCAATTACAGAAATTCTATTATGGCCTAAAGCTCTACTAACTTCTAGCATAGCTTTTTTATCATAACAAGCCCCTTTTAAATCTTTTCTACAATGGTATTTTTCACTTTTAGGAAGAGTATTTATATCTCTAGCAAGTGCCTTATATAGTCTTGTAGCATATTCAGCTCTGTAAGAATGAATATCAGCTCCATTAGGTATCTTTTCAAAAACTTTATTATCCCCCTTAGAACTCATTAAACCCTGTATAAAGTCTTTTTCAAATGCAAGAGGTATATTTCTATGTCTACCCCCTTTTGCACCCCTAGAAACGCAAATAAAAGGCTCTCCGTTAATTTCAATTAAGTCAGTTCCTCGAAGTTGTTGTAGTTCAGCTCTCCTAAGTCCTGTTGCACGACAGAATCTAACTAAATCCTTGTGTTTTTCCTCCGAAAAGTGCTTATCTCTTACTTTTTCCCCACGACTTCTTTGAATGTTAGCCCTGTATCTAGCATTTGACTTATATATTTCATTAGATGAGATACTATATAGTTTCATCAAAGCAGAAGTTTCAAGTTTCACAGTATAGGCAGATAACCCTTGTTTTTCTCTCATTTCTAGCCATTCATTAACATATTTTTTTCCCTCGTCTAAAGATTTTATCTGATGATTTTCTTTAGCCCATTGGATAAAGTATATATTATGTTTTAGATAAGTTTTATAAGTATTCCAAGAATATATCTTATCAGCAGTAGCACCGATTTTTTTATCTTCAAATTTTGACTCTCCTATTGCCAATTTTTCATCTAAAGCAGTTTTAACTTGATGAAGAAGAGAGCCTTTTTTTTCTCTGTTTCTAGCCATTTTAGCCCCCTAGAATAATTCTAAATTTAGCTCTATTTTAAGATTGTTAGCAACCATTTCGATATCTTCTCTGGTTTTACAAGCATTTATAATTGAACTAGACATATCATTAAGTTTTCCCTGTTCCTTAGCTTGTTTTATAAGAAGTCTTTTTAACTCTTCGATATTCTCATCAGTTTCAAAAATATCAGCGATATTTTCCTCTGTTATCTCTTTTCTCTTTTTTGGAACAGGAGCAACTACTTCATCAAGTTTTTTCTCAATAGCTTCATTTGAAGAGTTTTTAATATCTTCAATTTTAGCAGTCATTAGAGAAGAAAAACTTTTAATCTCTTGATTATATTTTGAACTCTCTTCTAATGCTCTAATAATCAAGGTTTCATCATATTTTGCTAGAAGTTTTTTCATAGCTTTATCAGAATAACTCTTATTGAGATAAATGCTTTTTTTAGCTTTCTTGATAGCTTTCAAAAGCTTTTCTGATAGAGTAACTTCTCCCATTATTTCAGCATCTATTATTTTTGATTTTGGTTTAAATTTCTTAAAGAATTGAATATCTGTTACTTTTCTTCCTGTATATATTTCTTCAAAAGAGTATTCTAACTCTTTATTAAAATTATTTATTTCTTTAATCGCAGGAGCAAGAACTCTTTTTTTAAAATCAGCATAAACCCTATATTTATCTTGTGTTTTAGTTAAATCTTTTAAAGTTTCAAGACTATATTTTGGTAGTTCTATTTTTTCATATTTTTTGAATATTTCAAAAAATATAATTGAATATGAACATTTGAAAGATTTTTCTTCCAAGAGTTTTAATGTTGTGTAGTATAATTCCTCTTGTTTTTTATTATTTTTAGATAATACGTTAAAAATAGTGGGGGGAACTGCTACAAAAATCCCTTCATCAAGTTTTTTAAATTCAGATATTAGAACAAAACTTCCCCAAGTTTTTCCTCTCTTATCAATAGATTTTACTTGTGTCTTTTGTAGCTCGTCCAAGTATTGATATAATTCATCATATGAATTAGTAGCTCCTATTTCATTGAGAATTTCTGACGGAGATATAACTATTCTATCAGTATTTTCTTCTTGTAATCTTTTTAAAATAGAATTATAAGCTCTTAGTCCTAAAATAGAGATAGGACGACTCACAACCTCAATGAGTTCATTTGGTTTAAAAATTAAATCATTAGTATTTTTCATAATTCCTCCTAACATTTTAAAACATTTATGACTTTTTAAAAATAATATGTCATACATCTTAATTAAAGGAATTATAACATTATTTTTAAATTATGACAACATTTTTTTTAGTGTCATAGTTAACAAGCAATTTGTCCATAGTTAACAAGCAATTTGTCCATAACAAACAAGCAATTTGTCCATAACAAACAAGCAATTTGTCCATACTTCATTTGAACACTTTCTCTCAAAGCTTGATTTTTAGCTATTTTTAGACGTTTTGATTTTAAACAAAATCGGCTGTAAATATTAAAATATTAAAATATATAAAACATACTAGAAAAGTATGTAAAAAAAAATTAAAAAATTACAAAAAATCGCATAATTCTCAAGATACTTTTTCTTGAAAGTAAGCAGATTAAAAAATTATTTAATTAAAGTTTAAGTTTTACTCAACCAATTTTTTCAAACAGGTAATAGTTTGAATACTCTTTAGGAAATGTATTACTTCCTCACAATTTAAAGATTTGTGAAATCTCATCATATCAACCTATTTAAAATAGGATTTAGTTTTTCAAAAAGATTACTCAACTAAAGTTTTACGATACTTATCAAATAAGATTGTTAGATTACATCAGCAAAGGCGTCAACTGTAATATAACTCTCAGCTATCTTATTTGAGCTACTTCCATTTTTGGAAGTTAGCAGTTAGCCATAAAATATATTAAATTTAGATATTATCATTATAGCAAAAAAATTAAAATATGTCAAAAATATCCGTTTACTCATACATAAATATATGAGTAACCGTCATTTTTTTCTATTTTATAAACAAAAAAGGAAGTTTTTAGTTGACACTAAAAACACCCCCCTTTAGCATTCAGACTACGTCTGACCACCCCCCTTATAAAAGGGGGATTATGCAATTTTTTTCTTTTTTTGATTTTGGCAACACGATTATTGCAGACGGCTAGTTTTGTCAATACCTAAAAATTTTGAAACAAAATTTTTACCTACGGCAAGGGTATTGCACAAAAGCTTTCAGCCCGTCTGCTATCGTGTGTTTAACCAAAATTCAAAAGAAAAAAAATCATTTTAGGGGAGGTGTTTGCTATGAATAGTATCATCAAAGATATTTTGCAAAGTTTGGAAGTAAATTCTTCAATGATTTTAAAACATATTTTTGACTATGATTAAGGGGGTATAATGAGTTTATATGAAATCAACCTACAAAGAGAAATTCTTAGGGAAAAAAGTGCTGAAATATTGGCCGATTATAGACGACACTTTAAAAAATATGGAAAAAATAATAAAATACTAGAAAATTTATATAATTCAGTAGAATATATCCATACCAATATTTTTGATTCAGAATATAATTCAATAGAAAAATTAAGTACTGCTAACGGAAAATTAGACTTAGCTTGGGATATTATTAAAAATTTAGATAATTAAAAAACTCCTAGAAATAGGAGTTTTTTTCTTCTATTGAATAAATCCATAATATTGAGTTTTAACCTTTTTTGTGATATACTGTAAATAGAATAAGGGAAACTTAAAACCCACAAGGGTTGGGGTAACTCTAAAGAGTTATTTTGATAGTAAACTCAAAGCGTCCAACTTTAACTACTATCTTAAAATAATTCTTCATAAGTTAAACCCCCTTTCTCGCAAGAATTAAGGTTTCCCTTGTATTTATTATAACACAATTTTAGATAATAGTAAAAATAATACTATCACAACTAAAAGTAAAGTTTAAGAAGAGCAAAAAAGACAAGAACTGCCAAGAACCTTGTCTTTTTATTTTTCAAATTTTTCTAAAACGCGTACTTTATTAGAGATATTAAGTATCGCCTAGTCCTTATAAACCCTCTTAAATCAAGTTTTACGAGGTTGTTTTTTTAGAACTTTTTACATTTTCTTAAATTTTTCAAATTATTTCTCCTTATATGCAAATATTGGAAGAAAATTCAACCAGATAGAATCTATCTGATGTTGAAATTTTTAAATTTAACAAATATCTATATTGATTTAAAGTTTTAAAAAAATTAGTAGTTTTAGGTATCATTTCCAAATATTCTAAATCATAATATTTTTTTAAATCTTCTAGTATTAGTTTTTCAACTAAAATTAGCTCTAAGTTTGATAAATACGGAGTTTGTAGCCTGTATTTATATAATGGGATATTATAACTATAGTTTTTGAAAGTTCCTCTCATATCTCCTCTAATTTTAAAGCTAAAGATTTTATTATAACTCTCTTGATGAAGAACTATATATCCATTATGGAGTTTTTTAGGATAAAGTTTTCTCTCTGCATTACTTCTTTCCCTATTTATTCTCAAAAGATTTTCATTTTGGGAAGTTAGAATCTTATTTTGATTTTCTAAAAGAGAGATTTTTTTCTCTAGCTCTGATTTTAAGAGTGTTTGCTCGTTTTTAAATGTTTCAACTTCCGTTTTTATTTTATTGATAATATTTTCTAGTCTAGTTATCTCTAAATCTTTATCTCTATTTTCAGCAGTAACTTTTTTTAGTTTTTCTTCTTTTTCTCTAAAATCCTCAAATTCTTCTCTTGTGAGGGTTGCTTTTGTCCATTCTTCAGAATGTTCAGCATATTCTAAGAAAAAATTTTTTCCTTGAAATTTCATAAAATCCCCCTATTTTCTAATATAATGCCCTGCAATTACAGAAATTCTATTATGGCCTAAAGCTCTACTAACTTCTAGCATAGCTTTTTTATCATAACAAGCCCCTTTTAAATCTTTTCTACAATGGTATTTTTCACTTTTAGGAAGAGTATTTATATCTCTAGCAAGTGCCTTATATAGTCTTGTAGCATATTCAGCTCTGTAAGAATGAATATCAGCTCCATTAGGTATCTTTTCAAAAACTTTATTATCCCCCTTAGAACTCATTAAACCCTGTATAAAGTCTTTTTCAAATGCAAGAGGTATATTTCTATGTCTACCCCCTTTTGCACCCCTAGAAACGCAAATAAAAGGCTCTCCGTTAATTTCAATTAAGTCAGTTCCTCGAAGTTGTTGTAGTTCAGCTCTCCTAAGTCCTGTTGCACGACAGAATCTAACTAAATCCTTGTGTTTTTCCTCCGAAAAGTGCTTATCTCTTACTTTTTCCCCACGACTTCTTTGAATGTTAGCCCTGTATCTAGCATTTGACTTATATATTTCATTAGATGAGATACTATATAGTTTCATCAAAGCAGAAGTTTCAAGTTTCACAGTATAGGCAGATAACCCTTGTTTTTCTCTCATTTCTAGCCATTCATTAACATATTTTTTTCCCTCGTCTAAAGATTTTATCTGATGATTTTCTTTAGCCCATTGGATAAAGTATATATTATGTTTTAGATAAGTTTTATAAGTATTCCAAGAATATATCTTATCAGCAGTAGCACCGATTTTTTTATCTTCAAATTTTGACTCTCCTATTGCCAATTTTTCATCTAAAGCAGTTTTAACTTGATGAAGAAGAGAGCCTTTTTTTTCTCTGTTTCTAGCCATTTTAGCCCCCTAGAATAATTCTAAATTTAGCT
The DNA here is from genome assembly GCF_900450765.1 of Fusobacterium necrogenes. Lineage (NCBI taxonomy): Bacteria > Fusobacteriati > Fusobacteriota > Fusobacteriia > Fusobacteriales > Fusobacteriaceae > Fusobacterium > Fusobacterium necrogenes. The sequence goes on from NZ_UGGU01000005.1 coordinate 7,848, forward strand.
CTATTTTAAGATTGTTAGCAACCATTTCGATATCTTCTCTGGTTTTACAAGCATTTATAATTGAACTAGACATATCATTAAGTTTTCCCTGTTCCTTAGCTTGTTTTATAAGAAGTCTTTTTAACTCTTCGATATTCTCATCAGTTTCAAAAATATCAGCGATATTTTCCTCTGTTATCTCTTTTCTCTTTTTTGGAACAGGAGCAACTACTTCATCAAGTTTTTTCTCAATAGCTTCATTTGAAGAGTTTTTAATATCTTCAATTTTAGCAGTCATTAGAGAAGAAAAACTTTTAATCTCTTGATTATATTTTGAACTCTCTTCTAATGCTCTAATAATCAAGGTTTCATCATAT